>NZ_JBBHZM010000022.1:0-64121 GCF_049843615.1 Fictibacillus sp. Mic-4
AGGGCGGCATGGACGTCTATTGCATTAATTTATCATGCAGGGAAAAACTTTCATATCAGTTTGCGCGAGTTTTTAGTATTTATTGGCTATTCTCGCTACTTTTGTACCATTTGCCTTAAAGCCGATAAAAATTTAACAGGGCTGGGTTGGTTATAAAAGCGGGTAAAAAAATAAAGCAAGCTTACTACACATTCAAAAAACACGAAGAAGCCCGGCTGTTGGATCAGACAGCCCGGGCTTCTTCTATTCCGTTCTTTTATTGTACCCCCTAAGGCACGCCTTCGGATCAAAAGGCTTGCACTATTGTTTATCTCCTATTTTAAGTTAATCCAGACACTCTTCACTTCAGTATAGTTATTCAGCGCATAAGATCCCATTTCACGGCCGATGCCGGATTGTTTGTAACCTCCAAATGGAGAAGCGGCATCAAATGCGTTGTAGCAGTTCACCCATACCGTACCGGCTTTTAAGCGGTTGGCGACATAGTGGGCATTTTTAATATTTTCCGTCCAGAGTCCTGCGGCCAGGCCATAATCGGATCGATTGGCGCGGTCAATCACTTCATCCAACTCTTCAAACGGCATTGCCGCAACGACTGGACCGAAAATTTCTTCTTTCGCGATCGTCATTTCGTCATTGACATCAGCGAAAATGGTTGGTTCAACGAAATAGCCTTTTTCAAACGGCACAGAACCGCCGGTTAGAAGTTCAGCCCCTTCGTCTTTTCCTTTTTCAATATAGCTTAAGACACGGTTATGCTGCTCTTCGGATACGAGAGGTCCCATATTCGTTTCAGGATCAAGGCCAGGACCTTGCTTAATGCTTTTTGCATGTGACACAAGATCAGCCACGACATTGTCGAACGCTTTTTTCTGGATAAATAGGCGGGATCCCGCACAACAAACTTGTCCCTGATTGAACATAATGCCGCTTAATGCCCCTGGAATGGCGCGGGACATATCTGCATCCGGCAAAATGATGTTCGGAGACTTGCCACCAAGTTCAAGGGTAACCCGTTTTAACGTTTTGGAGGCATTTTCCATAATGAGTTTGCCGACTTCTGTTGAACCGGTAAACGCAATTTTGTTCACATCCGGATGGTCAACTAATGCCGCTCCTGTTTCACCCGCACCCGTAACAACGTTAATGACGCCTTCCGGGAATCCTGCTTCCTGCGCCAATTGCGCCAGGTATAATGCCGAAAGAGGTGTTTGTTCGGCAGGTTTCAACACGACCGTACATCCTGTTGCAAGCGCCGCCCCAAGTTTCCACGCTGCCATAAGAAGCGGGAAGTTCCACGGAATGATTTGGCCAACAACGCCAACAGGCTCATGACGAGTATAGTTAAAGAAGTTTCCGGCGACCGGAATCGTTTGTCCGACAATCTTAGTTGCCCATCCTGCATAATAACGGAAATGGTCAATCGCAAGCGGAACGTCCGCATTTTTCGTTTCATTGATCGGTTTCCCGTTGTCGAGTGTGTCAAGCTGTGCAAGTTCATCTTTATGTTCTTCCATTAAATCAGCAAGCTTATAAATCAATTGCCCACGCTTTGATGCACTCATTTTTGACCAATAGCCAGTTTCAAATGCCTTGCGGGCAGCTTTAACCGCTCTGTCAATGTCTTCTTTGCCGCCCTCCGCAACGACAGCAAGAACTTCTCCAGTTGAAGGATTTAATGTTTCAAATGTTTTTCCCGATTGAGAAGCTACCCATTCACCATTAATGAAATGCTTCTTCGTGCCATTTAAAAATTCTGCAACTTTCGGTAACAAATTGAGACTAACTGTTTTTTCCATTTGAATCCTCCTTACAATATTGGTTCTTACATTACATACATTCGACCCCCTCCCTTGGAAACCCTTTCATTTCTACGGTATATTTACATTTGTAATCAAATTGAAAAATTTTCGATTTAATTCGACAAATTTAAGCAACATAAAAAGCTCCCAGGAAGGAGCTTTTACTGAAACATGCTAACACGCAGCTGTTTTCTGAAGACTTCTTTAATCATATAGGAGACGCCGAGTTGATCATTTGTCCGGGTGATCCACTTTGCACTCCTTTTTACTTCTTCCGGGCTATTTCCCATCGCCACCCCGAGTCCGGCAAGCTCAATCATTTCCTTATCGCTATATGAGTCACCAACAGCGACCATTTCTTGAGGTGCGATGCCCAGCTTGCTTCCTAATAGGATCAATCCGCTTGCTTTCGTTACTTTCGGAGGGGTGATTTCAAAATTGCAATAAGCTGATGAGGTGATTTCAAACTCCGGAAATTGTGTTTTCAAATGTTGATACGCCGATTTCCGTTCTTTTTCATCCAAAAATTGAACATCAATTTTCGGCGGTGCGACGGAATGCTTTAGAACGTGGTCACCTAAATCTTCTGTAAACGTTACTGGATAAAATAACGGATCCCCGGTCCCAAGCGTTAATTTCGCAACAAGTTGATTTTTTTGCTTCACCTGGTTGCCAACCGAATATCGCTCATGGACGAGACGGATGTGGCATTCATAATTTTCTAAGAGCTGAACGATTTCATACGTATCCTGCTCCGATATTCTCGATTCATACAGAGGTTTATCAATATCGGAAGCGATAAAACCACCGTTATGGCTAATTAAATAACTATTTAACTTAAGGGCTTTAGCGACCTTTTTCGTTGATGGAAAGTTCCGGCCCGCAGCAAGTGTCACATATACCCCTTTCTTCTTCACATATTCAATTGCGTCCTTGGTCTCCCTGTCAAGGCGAAAATTGCTTCTTAACAAGGTTCCATCGATGTCAAGGGCAAGCAGTTTGTAAACCAAGGCGATCCCCCTCTTCCCATATAAAGTAGTATTCCTTTATCACCATATGTTAAAAAGGGAGGAATTAGAACAAAAACTCCCCTGCTCTTTATAGAACAGAGGAGTTTGGTTATTCTTTATCGATCATCGGTCCGTAAAGCTCTTCAAGCGGTTTCGTAATGATCCGGTTTAAGTCCGCGATCATTAAGCTCATACGCTGTTCGGTTTCCATTAATTTTGTAATGACTTCATGTTGTTGAACGTTTTGGAACAGCTGTTGTGCCCTTTCGATTTCTTCCGGGCTTACTTGCTGTCCGGCAACTTGTTTTTGCTGCAAGTTCATTTGCAACTCGCGAAAATCATCAAATGCGCGTTTAGCATTTGGATCGTTGTCCACCTCATCATAGCAGGCTTTTAACGTCTGAAACTCACTGCTGTCGCGGAGTGCTTTTTCAAGATCGTACGCAAGATCATATAGATTCGGCATTGTAAAACTCCCTTAATTTTTATTTGCGATCATTCAATTACAAAAATATCACAATAACGCCCTGAACGAAACCGATAACCCCTCCGAGAAGGGCGCCAAGAAACGTAATCATCTTCAGCTCGCTATTTGCGATCGAGATGATGATTTCCTCTAACCGCTGAAGAGAGAATGCTTCTACCTGTTCCTCTATAATGCGCGCAAGTTGAAGTTTCTCAAAAATAACTTCTAAATGATTGTTAATCAATTGGGTGGCGAGCTCAATGGATTGCGGAACGAAGCGTTCGCTAATGCCTTCCCGGTAGTTTTTCGTTAGGTCTTTTAAAGGCGTATAGAACAACTCTTGTATGGGCAAGCGCGACAGAAGCGCATCTTTAATCGGTTCTGCGATTTTTTCAAGCTCAAGATGTTCATCCAAATTTTCCAGCTTCGTCTTTTTAATGGCCTGCCACTCTTTCAATAAAATTTGCTCAAGCATTTGTTTCGTTTCATCACGTCTTAACAGCTTGACGAATTCGGGGCGAATTTTGTCCACAAGCGTACTGCTTTCAAAAAACATCGAAACCATGTTCAAAAGCATGCCTTTATCCTTTAAAAAGGTGTTAATTCCGTCCTCCAACATCCGTTTTCCTTCATAGCTTTCCAGATAATCAATCCCTTTTTCAAAAAGCATGTTTGTCAGCTCTGGGAGTTTCGCTTCGATTTTCTCTTGTATTCTTTTAGGCAAAAATTCTTCCACCGATTGTTCTTTAACGGATGTAAGACAGGAAGAAAGTTCCTTCTCCAAATAAAGCCCCGCTTTTTCCTTAATGGTCTCTTCCGCATTTTGAATGTGAAATTTCGTTTGCAAAATATGCTGAATCGTGATGTCACTCGTTAAAAACCTGTCAATTTCTTTGCCGATCCAAGTCTTTAATTCATCTTTAAAAACAGGATCATTTACCTTGGACTGAACCCCTTCAGCAGTCAAAAGATGCTTCATCACCGTTTCTCCAAGCTGAACGGCAAGCTGTGACTTTCGTTTCGGAATAAGGCCCGGCGTAAACGGAACACGGAACTTCCCGATATAAAGGGTATTGTACGGCCTGAATAACATTTTAATGGCGATTAAATTCGTAACGCCGCCAATGACCGCACCGATGACAATCATAAAAATAATGGTTAACCAACTATTCATGTTCTTACCTCTATAAAAAGAATTGAGTTTTTCACATATTTTATATTGCTTTCATAGTATACGATATCCGCACTTGCCTAATCAAATGAACGAGATGAGCAGCTTATGAAAGGAACGGCCATGGATACGAAAGAATGTTTTACAATTCAAGTTATTCATCAACCTATTCACAAACGAGAGGTTTTGCTTCACCCTTCAACTATTGACCGATTAGAAGTAGACAAAAAAGAGAGCATCTTTATTTTATTTGGAAAAACAGAAGGGAAAGTTCAACTTATAGCCTCTGATTCTCTTGACGAGAACACCATTGGATTGAATGAGGCCTTATGGAAAGAACTGCGGATCCCTTTCCCACAATTACGTCTGCAAGTCGGTTGGATGAAGCAATCAAAGCAGCTTCGACTCGGGCCAATCCTTGCCGTTTTAACAACGGTCTACAAAGAAGGTGAAGCCATTTTCGGCAACCTTACCGATTATTGCAAAGAACTGGCCCTTTATTGTAAAAAACACTGCATCT
Source organism: Fictibacillus sp. Mic-4 (assembly GCF_049843615.1). Classification (NCBI taxonomy): domain Bacteria; kingdom Bacillati; phylum Bacillota; class Bacilli; order Caryophanales; family Fictibacillaceae; genus Fictibacillus; species Fictibacillus sp. Mic-4. The sequence goes on from NZ_JBBHZM010000022.1 coordinate 4,970, forward strand.
TTCTTTATGTTTTTTCCCTTGAAGATATCGGTTCTGATTTTATTAACGGATATGTTAACGAGCATGAACAATGGGTTCAAAAGCCGTTGCCTTTTCCTGATGTCGTGCACAATAGAATACCAACAAGATCAGCGGAAAATGCGCAAAAAAGCTTGCTGTTTTTCCAGCGTTGCCGTGATGAATCCATCCCTTTTTTTAACGACCATTTTTTGAATAAATGGGAAGTTTACGAGAAGCTGTCGCCCTATGAAGAACTCAAACCTTATTTGCCAGAAACAGTCCTGCTTGAAGACAAGGCAACGCTTGAATTCCTTCTCGCCAAACATGAATGCCTGTTTTTAAAACCGATTCATGGCAGCCAGGGACGAAAGATTTTCAGAGTTAAAAAAACGAATGAATGGTATGAGCTTGATTATTCAACGTTAAATGGCGAACAGCGCCATCAATTCTCTTCCTACTCTTCACTCGTCCAAAACTTAAAAAATCGGATTCAAAAGCGAAATTTCATTATTCAACAAGGGCTGGAACTCTTAACCTATGATGGCCGCCCATTTGACTTCAGGATTCTTTGCCATCGCAATGATAAAGGAGAATGGCAGGTCACATCAGCTGTCGCAAGAGTATCAGAAAAAGAAAAGTTTATTTCAAATCTGGCACGAGGCGGCGAGCAAAAAAAAATAGATGAGGTGCTCGCGCGCTGTATGGATGTCACAAAAGCCCGGCAATTGCTACGCTTTATTTATGAATTAAGTATAGAAACGGTGACTCTGCTGAGCCGGGAAATGGATGGATTATACGGTGAACTTGGCGTTGACCTGGCACTTGACCAAAACATGGAACCATGGATATTGGAGGTTAATTCGAAGCCTTCGAAAAACATGGATTTGCCTTCCCGTCCCAACACCATCCGCCCTTCCGCCTCTACTATCGTTCAATACAGTTTATATCTCGCACGCTTTTCGCATCTTTAAAAACCCGAGGTGATACTAACGTGACACTTGGTATTATGATGTTTTATCCCGGCCAGGAAGAAACCTATTATAACGGAATCGGGAAATGTTCAGTTAACATGGGCATTTCTGTACTTCTGTTTACTCCTCAAGGCGCCGATTTATCTAATGGAACGGTAGATGGCTTTCGGTATTCAAAGGACAAAGGCTGGGTTCAGGGAACATCGCCTCTGCCGTCCTTTATCTATGACCGCTGTTTTTATCAAACTGAAAGTGATCTTCAGACGTTTCGGCCCATCGTTCAACAGCTTAAAAAGCGTCCCGGCATCACGTTCCTCGGGCACGGCCTTCCGGGAAAATGGGCGGTCTATCAACTGCTGTTTGCTCATTCTGCTTTTATCGATAAGCTCATTCCCACGATTTCTACGTCTCATCCAGCTTCCATCCTGCGATTTTTAAATGAGCATAAGGCTGTTTTGCTCAAGCCGGTTTCAGGGTCTTGCGGCCAGGGGATACACGTGATCGAAAAGAAAAAGGAAGATTTTATCCTTATAAAACAATACCGAAAACATACAAGCAAAAAAGCCATTTCCGAACATACACTCATAAAAGAATTATCTTCCATCTTACTTTCTAACCGTATGATTGCCCAGCCTTTTCTAAACCTTCAAACGCCAGCACATGAGCCGTTTGATGTTCGCATTCTTCTGCAAAAAAATGAAGAAGGCAGATGGGTTGAACGAGGGCGAGGAATCCGGTGCGGGAAACCCGGCGGAATTGTTTCAAACCTGGCCGCAAGAGGCTCTGTAATGGTCTATGAACTATTTATGAAGCGCTACACCGATCAGCAAAAAGCGGACATTGAGTGGCAATTGCAAGAGGCCGTCCGCTATTTACCCGGCCTGTTAGAAGAACGATTCGGCTCCCTTTTTGAGCTGGGTGTCGACTTTGGAATTGATCTACAAGGAAAGGTCTGGTTGCTTGAGGTGAACTCTAAACCGGGCCATAAAGTTATCGTAAAGACAAACCCTCAGGTCATGCCACAACTCTGGGAGGCTCCTTTGCGATTTTACCAGTATCTCAAAAAGAAAAAGGAAGTGGATCATCGTGTCACAACCATTACCCATTAAAAAAGAGAAACTAGAAAATGGAACCTTTTATGTCCCGGAATCCTATTTTAGGGAATGGGTGATTAAACGGGAATTTCCACAGTTTCTAGTTCTCGGTTGTAAAACAGTTGTATGCAAAATGGCGCCTCATCCAGATAAAAAGGAAGAATTTCTTCTATCAGAAGATCTATGGGATACGCTTTTGATCCCTCACGAAGGTCCAGTCCATTTATTTCAACAGGGAAATTTTCTTTATATCGGCCCGCTCATTGGCATTTTTACTGCCGGCTTTACGGATAATAAACTCCGTCCTGTCGGTGATAGATCAATGCTGTTTGCAAAATTGCTTTCAGTGGAACGAAAAGTAGGCGCTTATTATTTTATGTTTGGCCCTCATCATATCAATTGGGAAGAGTCGACGATCAATGGACTTTTTTATACTTCCAAAGGCTGGATCGAGCGAAAAGTGCCGATTCCTTCTGTCATTTATAACCGGCTGCCGAATCGAAAGACGGAAAATCTTGAAAGTTTAAAATCCGCCATGAATCGTTTTGAAAGAGATTTTCATATTCCTATTTTCAATCCGTCCTTTTTTAACAAATGGGAAATTCATCATAGTTTATTAACTGATCCAAAGGTCAGTCATTATTTGCCAGAAACATATCTTGATCCTGACTCCTCTCAAATCGAAGATATGCTCGCACGCCATTCAAACCTATATTTAAAGCCCGCGAAAGGAAGCCTCGGGCAAGGCATTCAACAAATTTTAAAACGGGGAGAGAGCTATTATTGCCGGTTCCGTTTAGCGGACCAAAACCGCCTGAGACGTTATTCGAGCTTGAACCGGCTTTTGCTCAGGCAGTACCCTTCAGGGAAGTTGAAGTCCATTCTCGTCCAACAAGGAATAAATTTATTGAAATGGAATGATAAAGCGATAGACTTCCGCATCCACACAAACAAAGACGAAAATGGAAAATGGGTCGTTAGTGCGATGGCGGCGAAGATTGCAGGTTCAGGAAGTGTGACGACCCATATTGCCAATGGAGGTGAAGTAAAAACCATTCAAGAAATTATTCATGAAATGGGAAAAACAAGTGAGATGTTAAATCGGTTAAAGGAGGCTGCTCTTGAAATTAGTGAAAGCATCGATCAGGTGATTTCGGGCATAATCGGCGAAATCGGCTTTGACCTTGGCATTGATACAGAAGGAAGGGTCTGGCTTTTTGAAGCCAATTCTAAACCAGGGCGCTCTATTTTCTCTCATCCGAGCTTGCGTTCGCATGATCTGCTTTCACGAACGCTTCCCCTTAAGTTCGCCATCTATCTTATGAAACAATCGATCGCAAGAAGAAAAGATGTGGTACGTTCGTGAACATTTTCTTTGATGAAAAAATGAGAACATTTGGGGCAAGCCGAGAAGGACTTTTATGGGGAGGCAACGAAAGACCGCTTCCCCTTTTTCTCCCCTCTTCTTCCGTACAACCATTTCTACTACGGACAAAAGAAAATAAAGTAGGACCAATCATCGGGTTATTAACGACAAAACGAACAGGCTATCCGTTTATCGGTAATCCAACCCGCTATCGCAAAATAAGCCGCTTGCTTCAAGAACAAGGTGGATTTCTGTATGTTTTTACACCTGAAGGCATGAAGAACGAAGAAATTCATGGTTTCTTTTATTCAATCGCACAAAAAAAATGGATCAAATCTCAATTTCCTTACCCGGACGTTGTCTATAACCGAATTCCAATCCGTGAAGATGAACAGTTAACGAGTAGTCAATATGCCCTTCAAGCAATTGCACAAAAAAATATTCCATTATTTAATCCCCACTTTTTTAATAAAAATGATGTGTTTCGAATTCTCTACCAAAACAAGAAATTGCGTGAATTTCTTCCTGATACGCGATCCGCAAACTCTGTCGAAACGATTTCCGAAATGCTAAAGGAGTACGATGCAGTTTATGTAAAACCGGTTGACGGGCATAAAGGTGACGATATTTTCACTGTTGAAAAGAAAAATAACGCCTTTCAATTCCAGTCTTCAATTAGACGTTTAACCTTTTCAAGCGAACATCTACTGTCGTCATATCTTTCCCCGCTTTTAAAAAAACAGCGCTATATTGCACAAAACAAAATCAACCTAAATAAGCAAAACAGCAGAATGTATGATTTCCGCGTGCTTATACAGCGTGTCTCGACCGAGTGGCTTATGACGGGATTCGGCATTCGCTGCGCTCCTGTCTCAGGCATTACAACTCATGTCCCTAAAGGCGGAAGCATTCTCTCAAAAGCTACTCTTGATAAGCCGATTGATGAAAAAAAACTTACCTCACTTTCTATGGAGGCTGCCAAAACGTTAGAACAAGCCTACCCCGCCCTTCGTGAATTTTCGATGGACATCGGCCGTGATGTAAACGGCAGTTTATGGATCTTTGAAGCGAATAGCAAGCCGATGAAATTTGATGAAAGAGACATTGATCAAAAGATGCTTTGCAATTTAGTTGCAACCTTCTTCTATTTGTCAAAATTCAATGAATATTAGATGTTATAATAGTTGTATCGATTGTAAAGGAGTTTGAAAGAATGCTAGAAAAACTGAAAAAGCATTACGGCTCTTCTTTCGTATTTTCTTCAAATGAACCGGAAAACTATCAATGGTTTATTCATAACGACGGCAAACGTTTTGGCATTCATAAATCGAAGCTTTCCAGGCAGGAGAAAGCATTGCTTGAAACGTTATTTATCGCCGATGCATCGATATCAACATTGACGCCAGAGCAGCTTCAATGGAAAGAAATTTTGTCTGGCTGTGTTTCCATTCGCCATAAAGTGGAACCATTTCGTTTCCTCCATTTTTTTTGCAAAACGCCTTTAAATGACCGGGATGCCTTTCTCGAAGCGATTTCCGGTCTATTTCCTTCCAATGTTGTCGTTTTATTTGAAACGAACAAAAACGGAGTCATTATCGAATCTTTTTATACATCCGAAGAAGAAATACCGTATGAACAAATTAAAGATGTCATTACAAGCGATTTTTACACCGATCTCGATCTTTTTTTCGGCAAATGGCAGGACAATTATTCATTAGCAGGCGAAACGTATAAAGTTGAACGGGATATGTTTCTTACCGTCCAGCCTTTTTTGCCTCCGCAGATGTTTTACAGGGAAGCCGATCTTCTTCCTTACTTGCTTTTAAGCACAGCGACGAAAGAGGTAAAGCGGTTTATTCGTGATTTACTTGATCCTACTTTAAAAGAAGACAGCGAGTTGCTTCATAGCATTAAAGTTTTCCTGGAGTGTAATATGAATAGTAGTCTTGCGGCGAAAAAATTGTACATTCATCGCAACAGCCTTCAATACCGTGTGGACAAATTCATAGAAAAAACCGGCATCGACGTCAAACAGTTTGTCAATGCGCTTGCAGTTTACCATGCGATTCTTTTTTTAGAAATTGAAAATACAACTAAACCTTAAGTTTTTTTGCACATTGCACAAAAGGCTGAAGAAAGTTTGGTCACGTTTCCAATTTACGAAAGCCATTTCAACCTATACACTAACAATATGAATGTTCAGAAAATTCAAGGAGGCGTGACAAATGGCGGAAATTAAATTGAAAAATATTGTTAAACGATATGATAATAAAGTAACCGCAGTTCATGATTTCAATCTTGATATTGAAGATAAGGAATTTATCGTATTCGTTGGACCGTCAGGCTGCGGGAAGTCGACCACATTGCGCATGATAGCAGGCCTTGAGGATATTACAGAAGGAGACCTTATCATTGGGGATCGTGTCGTTAACGATGTTGCCCCGAAAGACCGCGATATTGCAATGGTTTTCCAAAACTATGCCCTTTATCCGCATATGAACGTGTATGACAATATGGCATTCGGGTTAAAACTACGCAAATTTAAAAAAGATGAAATTGATCGCCGTGTAAAAGAAGCCGCCCGCATTCTTGGCCTTGAACAATATTTAGACCGCAAACCGAAGGCTCTCTCTGGCGGGCAGCGCCAACGCGTTGCTTTAGGCCGTGCGATCGTTCGTGATGCAAAGGTGTTCTTAATGGACGAGCCTTTGTCCAATCTCGATGCGAAACTTCGCGGACAAATGCGTACGGAAATTGCAAAGCTTCACCAACGATTACAAACGACAACCATTTACGTCACCCATGACCAAACCGAGGCAATGACGATGGCTACCCGCATCGTTGTTATGAAAGACGGGCGGATACAGCAAGTTGGAACGCCAAAAGAAGTATATGATACACCTGAAAACGTATTTGTCGCCGGATTTATCGGCAGCCCGGCGATGAACTTCTTGCACGGGAAACTGGTCGATGGATTCATCGTTATCGATCAAGTGAAAATTACCGTTCCTGAAGGAAAAATGAAAGTACTGCGTGACCAGGGCTATTTAAATAAGGAAGTCATTCTTGGCATTCGTCCGGAAGACGTTCATGATGAACCATTATTTATTGAATCGTCGCCAGGTACAAAAGTAAATGCGACGATCGACGTTGCCGAATTAATGGGGGCAGAAACATATCTTTATTCTACCCTGGGCGGACAAGAGTTTATCGCCCGCGTTGATTCTAGAAGTGACATTCAAAATGGCCAAAGCCTCACCCTCGCCTTTGACATGAATAAAGCCCATTTCTTTGATGTAGATACGGAAGAAAGGATTAAATAATGGTTTCAAAAAACTCGTCAAAAAATTGACGAGTTTTTTTGTATTGTTTATCTATTTGGGGAAAAATGTTTTTATGATTGACAATCTGGAATTCGCTGATTACAATTACTTAAGAATTCCGATAAGATTGATGGGATTTTATTCAAACTACAGGAGGTTAAACATCATTAAACGTATATTCTCTTTTCTTTTCGTATCCGTTCTCATTGTTGGAATATTATCCGCGTGTGGAACGGACACAAATAAAGGCGGTTCAGCTAAAGAATTAACGATTGGAACTGAAGCTACATATCCCCCATTCTCGTATCGAGACAAAAAAACAAATGATATTGTCGGGTATGATGTCGATGTGGCGAAAGAAGTTGCTAAACGGCTTCATATGAAAGCAAAATTTGTTCCGACACCATGGGCTAACATGTTTTCTTCATTAGACAGCAAACGTTTTGACATGGTAGCCAACCAGGTATCAATTGATGAAAAACGAAAGCAAAAGTACGACTTTTCTACTCCTTATACCGTTTCTGGCGGAAGGGTGATTGTCAATCAAAACAATAACGACATTAAAAGCTTTAATGATTTAAAAGGAAAAACGGTTGGAACGACTCAAGGAAGCAATTATGCTCAGGCTGCAGAGAAGGCCGGCGCCAACGTTAAATATTACAAAGGAATTGCGCAGGTGCTATCCGACCTTAATGTGAACCGCATTGATGCGGCAATGAATGATAAACTGTTCATTTTATCTGAATTAAAGAAAACCGATTATAAAGTAAAAGCAGTTGGAAAGCCGTTCAACAAACAAGTGATGGGATTTGCCTTTCGAAAAGGAAATGAGCAATTGGTGAAGAAAGTGAACAAGGCACTTGCCGACATGAAAAAAGACGGCACGCTTGCGAAAATTTCCAAAAAATATTTTGGAGCAGACGTAAGTGAATAATACGTGGACAGAAATGACTGGTTCCCTCCCGTTCTTGCTGGAGGGAGCCAAACTTACGATTATTTTAAGCCTTGTTTCCATTTTCGGTTCCCTTCTTTTTGGGCTTGTTATTGCCTTATTCCGCATGTCCAAAAGCAAAATACTTTCCGGTATCGCTAAACTTTATATTTCTTTTTTTCGGGGAACACCGCTCCTTATTCAACTGCTAATTTTTTATAATGGCTTTACATTTATTGTTCGTTTGGAAGGATGGCAGGCGGCTTTAATCGGACTTATTTTACATTTTAGCGCTTATATTGCAGAATCGTATCGTGGGGCTATCCAATCGATATCAAAAGGGCAATGGGAAGCTTCCTATTCTCTCGGCATGAATTATGTCCAAACGTTAAAAGAAATTATATTGCCACAGGCCTGGCGGGTTGCGATTCCGTCCATTTGGAATTCATTAATCGATATTGTAAAATCATCTTCACTTGCTTCAGCCATTACCGTACCAGAATTGACGTTAGTGGCCGATCAGCGCAGTGCATCTAGCTTAATTGTATTGCCTATTTTACTGGAAGCTGCACTCATTTATTGGGCACTTACAACTTTACTCGACTGGACGCGATATTGGCTAGAACGAAAGCTTCAATTAAAAAAATAAAAGCTCCATTTCTATGTTTCATGAAATGGAGCTTTCCTATGTTAACTGCTGTGGCCATTCTGAAATAAAGTTGACGAGTTCTTGTCTGCAGGTAGAGCAATAATAAAGGTGAGGGCACTGATGATTTTCGTGATCTGCCGGAAATCCGTTCTCTAACTTTAAACCATCAATATCAATATAGGGACTGTAGTCATCGTAATAATCGCTTAGTTTTCCCTGATCTTCGGCTTCATTACCGCAATCGGGACAATAAAAGGGAATAGTATGTAATTGGTTGCATACGGGACATAGGCTCATTTGTATACCACCTCTTTTACCTTTAAAGGGATGGATTTCTCCACCCCTTACAGCCATGAATATAGAGTTATCGAGCTGCTCCACCACCAAGTTGTTGTTGAGCCATAGCTACAAGACGTTTTGTGATTTCTCCTCCAACAGATCCGTTAGCGCGAGAAGTCGTGTCAGCACCTAATTGAACACCAAATTCACTTGCGATTTCGTTTTTCATTTGATCAAGAGCTTGTTCTACTCCAGGTACTAAAAGTTGGTTGTTGTTTGGCATGTTGTTCACCTCCTCTTGAAACATATTTTGCATCATTTAAGCAACTATATACGCGTACTTTTTACCAATTTTTGATAAGAACAAGTCATGTTTAATAAAAGCAAAGAAAATTCAATGGATTTGCGTTTATTCTTTAGTTTTAAGGGAAAATTGGTAGAGAGGTGATCGCAATGAGTCAAACGGAAATCATTGAATTAAAGGATCAACTAAATGAGTGGGCAGGAAGCCAAATTTCGATTCAAAAAGAGGAAAATGGAGATTTGGATCAAATCAACATTCAACTTGATAAAGCTACATTTGAACAGCGTGATGCGCAAGATGATTATTTAGGAGATCATATTCTTCTCATACACGGCAAGGCATACAGCATGGAAAGCGAAAAGCCGGTTAAGTTGCCAACGGTTTTATACGAAATTCCAATTGACGGCATTGAAGGCATTCAACTTGATTCAGACTTAGTGACTTTTAAAACGCAGCGAGGAACATATGCCATTAATAAAATGGGCTGATGAAATCATCAGCCCATTTGCAATTTAACCAACAGCTTTTTTTGTTTTTCCTTGTTGAAGTTGGTACATTTGATAATATCGTCCTTCTTTTTCCATTAACGTATCATGGTTGCCTTGTTCAACAATTTCTCCATGGTCAAGGACAAGAATTTGATCGGCATTTTTTATCGTTGACAGACGATGGGCAATGATGAAAGTTGTTCGTCCGCGTTTTACCACATTGAGGGCTTCTTGAATGATCGCTTCGGTCTCCGTATCAATGTTCGCGGTTGCTTCGTCAAGAATAAGGATTGCCGGATCAAACGCCAGCGCCCTTGCAAAGGAAATGAGCTGCCTCTGTCCGGAAGACAAGGTGCTGCCTTTTTCAATGACCGCCTCATCCAATCCGTTAGGCAAGCTATTAATAAAGTCCCATGCCCCTACATCTTTGAGTGCTTTCTCTGCTCTTTCTCTTGAAATAGATGGGTCGTCAAGGCTGACATTAGAGTAGATCGTTCCTGTAAATAAAAACGGATCCTGAAGGACGATGCCCATATGCTGGCGAAGCGTTTGTTTGGACATTTTCATTATATCAACACCATCAATCAATATTCTCCCTTCTTTCACATCGTAAAAACGGAAAAGGAGATTCATTATCGAGCTTTTTCCAGATCCGGTATGACCGACTAACGCCACTGTTTCCCCTTGCTTTGCTTCAATTGAAATATTTTTTAGCACGTTTTCTCCTTCGTCGTAGCTAAAAGAAACATTCTCGAAAACAACATTTCCTCTGTACCTTTGAATGGGCTCTTTCGCAACATCCACTCCCGGTTCATCTAAAAGGACGAATACCCGCTCCGCTGATACGAGTGATTGTTCAAGTTGAGCCAATTGGTTAGCAATCCCGCTAATCGGTTGAAAAAGCCGGTTTAAATAATCGACGAATGCATATAAAACACCGAGAGAAATGGCTGTGCCCGCGCCAAGCGATGCGCCGCCAAAATACCAGATAACAGCAACAAACGAAAGATTTCGCAGGACATTGACTAGATTATGATTTGTTAAAGAATTAAGGCTTAACATTTTGTTCTGGTATGTGCAATATTCGTTGTTAAGCTTCTCAAACTCTTCTGTCGTTTCCTTTTGCCGTCTGAATGCCTGAATGATCGTCATCCCTTGAATCGATTCATTGATCATACCGTTTATGTCACTTAAACGTGAACGAATCATATGATTATATTTGGAAGCGAATTTCCGGTACACTTTCACCCAGATGATTAAAATTGGAATGATGACAAGGCAGACAGTTGCCAATCGGACATCCAATATAAATAACGCAATCAAAATACCTGCAATCGTAATCATTCCTGTAAAAAAATTCGCCAAAACATTAACGAATAATTCTTTGATCGCTTCTGTATCGTTTGTCACTCGTGAAACGATTTTTCCCGCAGGCTGATTGTCGAAATACGTAATCGGCACACGCTGAATTTGCCTGAACACATCCTGGCGAATTTTTTTAATGACCAAATTTGCGGAAACTTGCAGCATGTAACGTTGTCCGTATTGAAAGAAACAGGCTAGAACGAGCAATCCAAAGTAAATGCCTAAAAGTTTTAGCACACCGAAAATTTCCGGTGCATAAAAAGCGAACAATTCTTTACGTGAAAGTTTACTTGCATTATACGTTTCGGACTTGCCTTTATTTGTAATAACAACGTTTCCATCTTTTACTTTTCGTTCTCCATCAAAAGAAATTGGTCCTGCAATAAAGTAATAGTCACGATTAATTTGCAAGATGCGCGCTTCGCTTCCACGCTTCTCCCCGGCTGCAAAATGGTCTTTCCTTTTATACCATTTATTTTGATATTCGACAGTGTCGCCCCCATGATTCATTGTTTCAAACCACGTTTTTTCAATTCCGAGAATGTTGGAATCAATCATTCGTTTTGCGACAAATGGGCCGGCCAAATCGGCGGCGACTGCAAGAGCGAGCATCAATAGCCCGATAAAAATGTTTTTCTTAAAAAGAAGCGCATATTGAAATAATCGTTTTCCTACACTCATTTTCACACCGCCGTTTCGTTTAAATTTCCTTCAATTTGCTGACGGTCATATTGTTCTTTATACCAGCCGTCTTTTTTGAGCAATTGCTCATGGGTTCCTTCTTCAATAATTCGACCTTCATCGAGGACAATGATCCAATCAGCATGTTCTACCGCAGATAGTCGGTGAGTGGTGATGAATGTCGTTTTTCCTGCACGCTCTGTGCGGATATTGTTAATAATGGCCGCTTCGGTTTTCGCATCTACAGCAGATAAAGCATCATCCAAAAGTAAAATTTCAGGATCGATAAACAAAGCACGGGCGATCGAAACACGCTGCTTTTGCCCGCCGGAAAGTGCGACTCCTTTTTCGCCGACAAGCGTATTCAGCCCTTCCGGAAGCGTGTGAACATCTTTGCTAAAAGAAGCCATCTCAAGAACGTGATTGAGCGCCTCAATAGATCCTTCACTTTTACCAAATAAAATATTTTCGCGAAGCGTTTTTGAAAACAAAATGGTATCTTGCGGAACGTAGCCGATCCAACCTTGAATATCTTCTATCGCAATGGAGTCAAGCGATACGCCTGAAATTGTGATTTCACCTTTGCCTAACGGGTACTCCCTCAGAAGTTGTTTTATAAAGGTTGTTTTTCCGCTCCCCGTCCGGCCGACGATGCCAAGTGTTTCTCCGCGTTTCACCGTAACCGACACATCGCTTAAATTGTCCGTTTTTGATGATGGATAACGGAAATGGACGTGATCAAAGCAAATCGTTTCCGGTACTTCAACCGAAATGAGCTCTTCGCCATTTTTTACATCCGGCTCGTAGGAAAGTGTCTCGTTCACGCGGTCAAGGGAAGCGTTTCCTCTTTGCATCACATTGATCAGTTCGCCAACCGCAATCATTGGCCAAATCAGCATTCCAAGATAAACGTTAAATGATACAAGTTCTCCTAGCGTAATCGTTTTATGAAAGACAAGATAGGCACCATAACCGAGACCGATAATGTAACTGATCCCGACAAGAATTTTAATGGTCGGCTCAAATAGAGCATCGATTTTCGATACCGCAATATTTTTTTCATAAACATCTTCAGTCAGCGCATCGAACCGTTTTACGTCCGCTTCTTCCTGTACATATGCCCTGATGACACGAACGCCGGAAATACTTTCTAACACCTGGTCATTTAAATGGCCAAATGCATCCTGGGCAATTGTAAACCGTTGATGCACCTTTTTCCCATACTTTTGGATAACTAAAGCGATCACTGGAAGTGGCAGAATGGCGGCCGCCGTCAGTTTCCAGCTAATAAGAAATCCCATGGTCACTAGAATCGTTAACATATACATGCTTGAGTCAACGAGTGTCAAAATGCCAAACCCTGCTGTAACTGATACGGCTTTTAAATCATTCGTAGCCCTTGCCATTAAGTCCCCGGTACGATTTTTTTCAAAAAACGTTGGTGTCATTTTGATTAAGTGGCGCATAAACCTGGAACGCAAGATTCGCTCGACGACAAATGCCCCGCCAAACAACTGATAAGACCAAATATACGTAAGCACATAATTACTAATAAGAACGGTAAGAAAAACAGCTAGCGTTTGCATAAGCTTCTCTGCTGTCAGACGCCCTAGATTTATATCATCAATCGCAATCCCGATAAGCTTTGGCGGAATCACTTCAAGGACATTAACGATAAGCAATAAAAGAATGGCGATCGTATATCGCTTCCAATATTGTTTAAAAAACCAACCTAACTTAACCAAAACTGTAAACATATTCCCTCTCCTCCCGGTATGAAAAAAATAAAAAAGCATACCACTCGCCGGGCATGCTTTTAAAAAACACAAAAAAAGCGCGGTCACGAATGGAAAAAAGTGACCTGCGCAAGTTACTATGTAAAAAAAGGCGTAAAAATCCCTCTAAACCGACGAATGGCAAGTCACAGTATGAAGTTGAAAATGAACGGTCATATCCATATTGGACAAATATGCTAATAATACCATGACTACCATCCTTTCCATAAATTTGTAGTATATCAGTAGTGCTAATACTACCACTGTTCTAACAATTGTGTCAATAGGTCAATTTTCTTTTTTTAACATTAACCTCTAATATACTTGGTTAAGGTTCATGAATACGGTATATTAATCATTATGGCAACATTACATCTAAAATGGAGGTGTGCAAATGAAAGAGGAGTCACTCCATATCATTGAGCACGAAATTGCATTGTTAGTAAGGCTTACAACTGCGTATAGCCCCCGGCTTGGGGAATTGGATCGTTCTGAATACCTTCTTTTAAGTGAACTAAACAACCATAGCCCTTTAGCCATTAATGTCCTTGCCGATAAATTAATGCTTAATCTTTCTACTGCAAGCAGACAAGTCGCCAGCCTTGAAGCTAAACAGTTTATCCATCGATTCCCCGATCCACAAAATGGGCGCATCAGTCTTGTTGAGATAACTGCAGAAGGACAGGCCATTTTGCGTAAAGTCCAAAAAGCGCGCTACGCCGTATATAAAGAAGTCCTTCAAGACTGGTCAAATGAAGAATTAGAGATTTTGGAAGCTAATTTGATTCGTTTAAATCAGGATTTTAAAAAATGGAGCAGATAAACAAGGGTTGTTGCCATTAATTGATCGGCAGCAATCTCATTTTTTATTGCTTTATTTACAAAAAGTTGTATAATGTTCTTTATTGCATCCAACAACTTGTATTATGCAAGTTGTTGGATGCAATAAAGGAGGTTTTCAAATGAGCGCTCAAACGCTATCTAATCAAAGCAAAAAAAGTATTCCTAAATACTTTATCATTTCGATTTTAACGATTTTTTCTATCGGGCCTCAATACTTTTTAAATTTAACGTATACGGTTAATCAAATGATCATTCAAAATAGGTTTCAGTTAAGCACGAATGATATGTTGATTCCTTCGGGTCTTTCTAATCTTGCATTCGCCCTTGGTGTTCCGCTTGGAAGAGCCCTGTCGCGAAAATATGGCGTTAGGAAAACGTATCTTCCGCTCGTCTTTATTTTTATGTGTGGAACGATTATCGACTGTCTATCTTCAGGATTAATGCCGCTCATTTTCGGCAGGACGATTCAAGGATTGGCCGCAGGGATGTTGTTTTTAACTATTCTTCCTGTAAAATTAGTTTCATTCCCAAACCGGGTGCGGCATTTATTTTTATTTTTCGTCATTACCGGTTTATTCGGGGCTTCCGCCGTCGGTGCATTTTTTGGAACGCTATCATTAAGCACGGACGATTGGCGCTGGCCGTACATGATTAATATTTTTGCTTCGGTTCTTTGTTTGATTGTCGGATCTATTATTTTGCCGAAACAAAAGCCGGACGAAAAACAACAGGAGAGTGCCATTGACAAAACGGGAGTATTTTTATTAGTTCTTCTCACAGTTGTTCTTGCCTTTCCGGTCGTCAATTTACAAAACAAAGGCTTTGATTCTATATTCGTCTGGCCGTTCTTCCTGGCAGCTACGATTGTGATGGTATTATTTATTTATAACGACTGGCAGGCGAAAAATCCGTTAGTCCCATTTCGCGCGTTAAAAAGCCCAAAAACGCTTTCGGGTACGATCATGGCTGTCGCTGGCCACGTTTCTCTAGTTGTAACGCTCGCCGGAATCAACGGATTTTTACGCAGCATTAAAAACATTACTTTCCATGATTTTTCATACTTTTATTTCTGTTTCTTTTTAGGAGTTGTTGTTTCCGCGATTCTTTGTACTTTTTTATACGATGTCATCGGGCCCGGGGTGCTTGGTATGATCGGGTCACTGCTTATTATATTTGTAAGCATGAAATGGAGACATGTTGAGCCGGAAGCTTCTTTAATGTGGCTCAATGTGCAAATGGCCGGTTTAGGGATAGGAATTAGTATGACCCTTGTCTCAGGGGCGCTCGGAACGGCGCTTGCAGGTGATCTTCATCACGCCTCTCACCGCTCCGTTTCTCTTCACGGGATTCGCAACTATGTCGGGGCAATCGGCGCATCCATTCTCGGCTGGTTTATCTACAGAGAAAACGCCATCCATTACGAACTAATTAGAGGTCATGTAAGTAAGGCAGACCTTGAAGTGAACCTGGAGCTCTCGAACTTGGTTCATCATTTCTTGAACAGCGGGCATACGTTAACGGAGGCAAAAGGTCTTGCGCTTTATACCGTTATCGCTAACGCAAAAAAATCGGCTGTTCTCGGTGCTTATCATGAAATCTTTACAATATTGCTTATATTGGGGATGATTATGTTGCTAGCTTCTATCGTTAAAACGGCAGCAGGAGAACACCGGAAACTTGTGAAAAAAGAAACACCACTTGGCTTACCTGCTCCGATTGAAGAAAAGAAAATGAGCTAAAAAGATTGCCTGCCTGATTTGGCGGATAGAGTGCCTGATTTGGCGGATAGAGTGCCTGATTTGGCGGATAGAGTGCCTGATTTGGCGGATAGAGTGCCTGATTTGGCGGATAGATAGACGTAAAAAGAGTGATCGATGAATCGATCACTCTTTTTTGTCTTATTGGAATTGACGGCTTAAGTTCGCCATTTCGATCGCGGCTGCAGCTGCTTCCCATCCTTTGTTACCGGCTTTTGTTCCGGCTCGTTCAATTGCTTGTTCGATTGATTCTGTCGTAAGGACGCCGAACATGACTGGAATACCTGTATTTAACGAAATCGATGCTATGCCTTTGGCCGCTTCGTTGCATACATAATCAAAATGCGGAGTAGACCCGCGGATGACAGTGCCGAGTGCGATAACCGCATCATATTTCTTAGATTCCGCCATTTTCTTAGCAATAAGAGGAATTTCAAAAGCTCCCGGTACCCAGGCTACATCAACATCTTCTTCAGCTACTCCATGTCGTTTCAATGCATCTTCTGCTCCGCTTAATAGTTTTCCGGTAATAAACTCGTTAAACCGTCCAACGACAATGCCAATTTTCAACCCTGTTCCAACTAAATTTCCTTCAAATACGTTTTTCATCTTATTTCCCTCCATTATACTTTCGATTAAAAGTGCAACATATGTCCAAGTTTGCTTTTTTTCGTTTTTAAGTAATTTTCATTTTCTTTCTTCGTTGGCATTTGTATTGGAACACGTTCAACGACTTCCAAATCATATCCGCTTAAACCCGTTATTTTTCGAGGGTTGTTTGTTAGTAAGCGCATTTTTTTAATGCCCAGCTCTTTTAAAATTTGCGCCCCGATGCCATAATCTCTTAAATCAGGCGCAAAGCCAAGCTGTTCGTTTGCTTCGACCGTATCATAGCCTTGCTCTTGCAGCTTGTACGCCTTCATTTTATTGAGGAGGCCAATCCCCCTTCCTTCCTGGCGCATATAAAGAAGAACCCCATTTCCTTCTTTTTCAATTTGCGAGAGTGCAGCGTGGAGCTGAGGCCCGCAATCGCAACGATTCGAACCAAATACGTCTCCTGTCAAACATTCTGAATGAACTCGAACGAGGATCGGTTTTTCCGGATCGATTTCACCCTTTACAAGAGCGACATGCTCTTTTTGATCAAGACTATTTGAAAAACCAACCGCCCGAAACTCTCCGAATTCTGTTGGCAATGTAATTTCCACTTCTTTTTTTACCAATTTTTCGCGATGGCGCCGATATTCGATCAAATCTTTAATTGTAATGAGCTTTAATCCGTACTCTTTTGCTAATTTTTCCAGTTCAGGGACACGGGCCATCGTTCCGTCCTCTTTCATAATTTCACAAATGACTCCTGCCGGTTTCGCCCCTGCAAGAAGTGCCAGATCAACTGCCGCTTCAGTATGGCCAGCCCTGCGAAGCACTCCTCCGTCTTTAGCAATAAGCGGGAAAATATGTCCCGGCCGTTTAAAATCGCTTCCTTTCGAACGTTCATCAACAATTGCCTTTACCGTCTTTGCCCGTTCATGAGCGGAAATTCCAGTTGTTGTCGTGATATGATCAATACTAATGGTAAATGCCGTTCCAAGTGTATCAGTGTTTTGCGCAACCATTGGCGTAAGATCAAGCTTCCCGGCGATTTCTGCTGACACCGGGCTACAAACAAGCCCCCGCCCATGGGTCACCATAAAATTGATGACTTCAGGTGTCGCTTTTTCAGCAATCGCTACGAAATCCCCTTCATTTTCCCGATCCTCATCATCGACAACAATGACCATTTTTCCGGCTTTTAAATCGGCTATTGCTTCTTCAATTGTGTTAAACATCAACAATCCCTCCTGTCTTATCTAGTAGTACGACCCCTAAAACCCATGTTCTTGTAAAAACGCTTCAGTAAGAAGGCTTTTCGTTTCTTTTTTCGATTGCCTTGCTGTTAAAAAGTTTTCGACATATTTACCAAGCATGTCACATTCTATATTGACACGATCTCCTTTTCCTTTTTCGCCAAGAATCGTATGTGAAACGGTATGGGGAATAAGCGAGACCGTAACCGTATCGTCATTCACTTCAAAAATCGTTAAACTTGTCCCATCGATAGCGACGGAACCTTTCACCATACAATATTTTGCCAACTCTTCCGGCAATTTAATTTGATAATAGATGGCATTTTGTTCTGGCTTTTTCGAGACAATCTCACCGACACCATCAACATGCCCGGTTACAAAATGCCCGCCAAACCTTCCGCCCGCTGCCATCGCCCGTTCCAAATTTACCTTTGAGCGGCTCGTTAATTCTTTTAAACCCGTATGCCGATACGTTTCAGGCATAACGTCAACTGTAAATTGATTGCCGGTAAAAGAGGTAACGGTTAAACAAACACCATTTACAGCAATGCTGTCTCCAAGCCTGACATCTGTTAAAATGGCTTTTGCTTCAATTGTAAGAACGATGGTTTCATGTCCTTTTTGAATGGAACGAATGGACCCGATTTCTTCAACTATTCCTGTAAACATGGCGTTACTCCCTTTCCGGAACCGATATAATTTTAATATCAGGACCGATTTGTTCAACCGACTTAATTTTTAAATGGAGCGCTTTTTCTAATTCGCGAAAGCCTTCACCGGAAAAAGAAGTAGGCGCATTTTGCCCGCCAATTAAAAGAGGAGCGACATATGTGATCACTTGATCTACTTCGCCGGACTGAAGAAAGCTTCCGTTTACCGTTGCGCCTCCTTCAACAAATATGGAAGTGATTCCTCGCTTCCCAAGCATTTTCAATACATCCGAAATGTCGATCGTTTTTTTATTCATTGACAAAATTGTAATGCCTTTTTCTTCGTATGGGTGTTTCGCTTCGGGCTTGACCTCATTTCCTGTCACAATCCAGGTTGGTGCCTTCCCGTCGCAAATCATATTGCTATCAATCGGGGTAAGTAAATGGGTATCTAAAATAATACGGATTGGGTTTTTTCCGCCGTTTGGGAGTCGAGTGGTGAGAGAGGGATTGTCTTTTAAAACCGTTCCAATGCCAACTAATATCGCATCATGCTCATGCCTATAACGATGGACATCCAGCCTGGCCGCTTCTGACGTAATCCATTGGCTTTCACCCGTTGACGTGGCTGTTTTTCCATCAAGGCTTGTAGCTGTTTTTAATGTGACAAACGGTTTTTTCGTTTTTATAAAGTGGTAAAATACTGCATTTAATTCGTCCGCACGGTCCTTCATTAAACCGAAGTCAACCTGGATGCCAGCTTCTTTCAGTCTTTGAATGCCTTTGCCGCTAACGAGCGGGTTTGGGTCGGTCGTTGCAATGACTGCGCGTTTTATTCCCCGTTCAATGACTAAATCGGCACATGGAGGGGTTTTCCCGAAATGACTGCACGGTTCCAGTGTTACATAGATTGTTGCTCCTTTCGCCTTGTCTCCTGCCATAGTTAAAGCATGGACTTCAGCATGAGGTTCTCCCGCCTTTAAATGGGCCCCCATACCGACAACCTGGCCATCTTTCACAACAATTGCCCCAACCAACGGATTCGGACTTGTTTGTCCCTTCGCACTTTCCGCCAGCTTGAGCGCTAGCTCCATAAACGTTTCATCTCTCATTTACTCACCTTCTTTCACTAAATAAAAATAACAACCCCGGAAGAACAACTACTCCCGGGGTTACTTAACAATAACAAAATAAACCTTTAACATTTCAATTTTTTAAAAGTTAAAAGCTCTCTCGTTCCTTCTCCCATCCAGACTATACTGTCGGCTCCGGAATTTCACCGAATCCACCATTCTAGAGATTGGAGATTAGAGATTGGAAGCTGGAAAAATCTAACGTCTCACTTCTCACATCTAGCTTCTAGAATGGGTCACGGGCTAAGAAGCGTTGCTTCATCACCGCCGGTTGGGAATTTCACCCGACCCCGAAGGAAAATACAATATTTAGTTATACACCACGTTTTCATTATAGCCTTATTTTTTCAATAAAACAAACGAATTCATATTTTTATCCTTCAAGGTGATATTAATAACGATGTTTTTTGTCAGGAGATGAAACGATGATACACGCTGAATGGCTTGCCATTGTTCGAAATAAAATGCTTTTGCTCTCAATCATTGCCGTGATCCTTATCCCTACTCTTTATTCCGGTTTGTTTGTTTGGGCCTTTTGGGACCCTTATGGAAAGATTAAACAGCTCCCTGTAGCAGTAGTCAATCTGGATCAGCCGATTCGCTATAAAGGAGAGACGATTTCAGCAGGGGATGATATTGTTGGTGAATTACGGAAAGACAAAAACGTAAAATGGAAGTTTGTCTCTAAGCAAAATGGAACTTATGGTCTAAGAAAAAATCGCTATTACGCGATGATTCAAATACCGAAAGATTTTTCAAAGGATGTCATCAGTGTCATCCAAAACAAGCCAAAGCGAGCAACGATTGAATATATCCCGAATACGGGCTATAACTTTGTCTCAACAAAAATAACGGACACCGCTTCTGAAAAATTAAGAGAAACCATTTCAGAAAATATTACAAAACATTATACGGATGTTTTATTTAAACAATTTGGCAACATTTCTAACGCTATTGATAAGGCAAGCAAAGGGGCAAATCATCTTAGTAGCGGATTGGACAATCTCTATACCAAGTCCAATCAACTGTTAAGCGGGTTAATAAGACAGCAATCTTCAATCAACCAATTGGCTTCGGGTGCATCTTTGCTTTATCAAAAAACGTCTGAGCTGAGTAATGGACTGGTTCAATTTGAACGGAAACTCGATACAATATCAGCTGATGCAAGGAATTTAGCCCAATTTATCGATCAAAACTATCCAAAATTGCGGGCTGGTCTTACAGAGATTACGAATCGAATGGATCGAGTTACCTCTATAGTAAATCAATCAAGAAATCAAATGAATCAAATGAAATATACAACCGCTCGGCTGCAATCAGATTTAAAACAATATGCTGCCATGCATCCGGAAGTTACAAATGACCCAAATTTCCAAGCCTTGCTTACTCTTAGCCAGAATCTTGCCAATTCTATGACTGCTGCCGAGTTCACATCTATCGAAAACGAGCTTTCAACCATGGCGTCAAGGCTCCAAACATTTAAAACAAAACACGAAACGTTATTTTCTTCCGTTCAGCCGACTGTATCTGCCCAATTCAATACTTATTTAAATCAGTTTAGAAAAGCAGCAAGTGGAAGTATTGCCTTAAAAAGAGGCGCGAAGAAAATTTCGGAAGGGACGTCACAAGCAGCAAAAGGATGGCAAACGTTAATTCAATCGGTCACATTGTTGGCTACTGGAGAAAAGAAGCTGTTGGACGGTTCAAAAAACCTATCAAAAGGATTAGGGGATTTATCGAATGCAGTCGGAAAAGTAAAGGGTGCTAATAATGCCCGCAACGCCATGTTTGCGGCACCGGTTAAAATTAAACGTCAGGAATTAACGAAAGGGATTACTTACGGTGCGGGCTTTACCCCTTATTTTCTATCCCTCGGGCTTTTTGTCGGCCCTTTAATGTTAACGACCGTTTATTCATTAAAAGATCCGGCTTCCCGCCCTGCCTCCGGGCTTCAATGGTTTTTAGGCAAGTATTCTGTCTTGTTTGTCGTTTTATTAGGCCAATCATTAATATCCGCTTCATTTTTATTGCTCGCTTTTCATATGAAGGTGGCAAGCACGCCATTATTTTTATTGTTTAGCTTTATCGCGAGCATTTCTTTTTCAAGCTTGATTATGTTTCTTGCAACAGCTCTCGGAAATCCCGGAAGGTTTATTGCACTCATCGTGCTCATTTTGCAATTAACGACTAGCGGCGGTTCATATCCCGTTGAGTTGATTGCTCCAGCCCTTCAACCGCTTCATCGCTTTTTGCCAATGAGCTATGCGGTGGCCGGATTTCGGGATGTCATGTTCACCAGTGACTTTTCTGCGATGTGGCAACAGGCTGCTATTTTATCTGTTTATTTTATTGTCTCTCTTTTCTTGCTTATTGTTTTCTTTTCGTATAGCTTTAAAAAAATATATCGAAAGAAGGAAGCTTAATTTCGGCTTCCTTCTTTTATAACCAGGCAGCCGAGCAGTGATTGGCCCAAGCAAAAAAGAAGGGCTCTATTCGAAAATAGAACCCTTCTTAAGTGAGAAGAAAGGGAGATACTGTTACAAAAACAATATGTCTGGGGTATTTCGGATATTGTCTTTGATAAACACCTCTTTCAAAGTAGTTCATTTAGGCTAACATCTTTAGATAGCGCAAGAGAACCATCTCCTTAAAAGTGCATATCCAGTATTCCTTTTTTCTCATGTGAAGAAGGTGGTGTCCCTCTTCACTATATATCATCTTCAATTTCAGCTTTTTTATACTCACTATTTTATTTTCATTTTCACCTGATTTTATAGGCTTCTTCCTATTCTGGCGTACTCCTCCATAACCTCTGGCGGTACCATGCTTCCGCCGGTTGCCCAAACGATATGGGTTGCATTCCTCATTTTCGTTTGCAAATCATTTTCTGCAACATATCGTTGCCCTTCGCTGTTCTTAAATAGCTGAATCGGCCCGTAGGCTCCTGCCAATGCGGAAGGCTCTAATGGAATTTGTTCTGCATCAATTAATGTGCTTAACAACTTATACAATTGATTATCATTTACTGTATAAATGCCTCTCAATAAATGTCGGACAGTCCGGCAAACAAATCCTGATGGTCTCCCTACCGCAAGACCATCCGCATCTGTTCGGTTATCTATCCCGAAATCTTGCACAGAAACATGGTCATAAAGCCCTGTCATTAGCCCGAGCAGCATACAAGGAGAGTGGGTTGGCTCAGCAAAAAAACAGTGAACATGCCCGCCATACATTTGTTTTAAACCGTAAGCAATTCCGCCGGGTCCTCCCCCTACTCCGCAAGGAAGATAGACAAACAATGGATGATCTTTATCTACCGTCACTTTTAATTCGTTAAGCTGCCGTTTTAGTCGGGGCGCCGCCACGGAATAACCGAGGAAAAGGTCTTTTGAGTTTTCATCATCGATAAAGTAACAGTTCGGATCTTTTTCCGCCTGCTTTCTTCCTTCCGCGACCGCCTTGCTGTAATCCTCTTCATATTCCACTACCGTTACGCCTTTACTTCGCAATAAATCTTTTTTCCACTGTTTCGCATCAGCCGACATATGGACGGTCACATGAAAGCCTAATTTGGCACTAATGATACCGATGCTTAACCCCAAGTTACCTGTTGATCCAACGGCGATCGAATAATTGGAAAAGAAGCGCCGGAATCGATCGGTCGCTATGGCCGAGTAGTTATCATCCAGCCTGAGAAGACCGTGTTCAATCGCTAAATGTTCCGCATGTTTTAAAACCTCATAAATACCGCCCCTCGCTTTAATCGAACCGGATATCGGCAGATGGCTGTCACATTTCAACCATAAATCCCCTTCTATTTTGACCTCATACATTTGCTCGATTTGCCGTTTCATTTTAGGGATTGGCTGAAGAGGAGACTCAATGATCCCATCCGTTTCTCTCGTTTCCGGAAAAGCCTCTGCTATGTATGGAGCGAACCGTTTTAACCGTTCCTCCGCTTCTTTCATTTCCCCTTCATTAACGGCGGGCCCTCCATCAGGATAGCCATACTTCGGATTTAGCCAGAAAACCTCCTTTGTTGACATGATATGATTTAGTTCCGGATGATCATTTTTCCATTCATTCAATGTTTTCCCATGGACAATATGTGTCTCCATTTACCTCTCCTCCTTTTCACCTTTTATTTCATTATGCCAATTCACATGTCATATTTGCCAATTTTTTCAGCATAAGTATTTACTTTGTTCGATTAACGTCATATGGTTGTATAGGGGCTTTTCAAATTTAGGGAGGAGATAAGAATGCATTGGATCTATCTATGTTTAGCCATTCTTTTTGAAGTGGCGGGAACGATTAGTATGAAACTCTCAAACGGATTAACGAAGCCCATACCGAGTGCTTCCATGATCGTTTTTTATCTTTCAAGCTTAAGTGTGTTAACACTCGCATTGAAAACGATTGAAATATCCGTCGCTTATGCCATCTGGTCGGGAATGGGCATCGTTCTCATTACGGCATTCGGGTTTTTGTACTTTCAAGAAAGCATCAGTTTCGTTAAAATCTTCGCGATTCTTCTTATTCTTATTGGAGTGGTCACCTTAAACATAAGCGGAAATGCCCACGGGGCTAGCGGAACAAAAGTGGAGAAAAGCAAATAAAAATCAAGCGGAAGCCCGTATCAGGACTTCCGCCTAAACCATTTATGACAAAACGCTTTGAATTTTTTCAATGGCCCAATCAAGCTCTTCTTTTGAAATGATGAGCGGTGGAGCGAAACGAATGACTGTATCATGTGTTTCTTTACATAATAGGCCTTTTTCTTTTAATTGCTCACAGTAAGGACGGGCGTCTTCATTTAATTCAACACCGATAAATAAGCCTTTTCCACGAACTTCTTTAATTGCCGGGTGAGTCAATTCTTTTAATTTCTCCTTGAAATACTCGCCTAACTCCAATGAACGTTCAGCTAATTTTTCTTCTTCTAATACTTCCAAAGCCGCAACGGAAACCGCACAAGCAAGCGGATTGCCTCCGAAAGTAGAACCGTGTGAACCAGGGTTAAATACGCCTAACACTTCTTTATTTGCCGCTACACAAGAAATCGGGAATACGCCACCGCCAAGTGCTTTTCCTAAAATGTACATATCCGGATGAACGTTATCCCAATCGCAGGCAAATGTTTTTCCAGAACGCCCGAGTCCTGCTTGAATTTCGTCTGCGATAAACAATACGTTATTTTCTTTACATACTTCAAAGGCATCCTTCAAGAAGCCTGCAGGCGGAATATTAATTCCAGCTTCACCTTGAATCGGCTCGATTAAGAAAGCTGCCGTATTCGGAGTAATAGCGTTTTTTAGTGCTTCAAGATCACCATATGGCACAAGTTTAATGCCAGGAACTAAAGGACCAAAACCGCGTTTGTATTCCGGATCAGATGATAGTGATACAGCTCCTAATGTACGTCCGTGAAAGTTCCCTTCACATGCAATAATTTCAGCTTGATTCTCTTGGATACCTTTGACATCATAACCCCAACGGCGAGCGGCTTTAAGCGCTGTTTCAACCGCTTCAGCCCCCGTGTTCATTGGAAGAATCATATCTTTCTTCGTTAATTTTGATACTTTTTCATAAAAATCACCTAAGTTATCGCTGTGAAACGCACGAGACGTTAAGGTTACTTTATCCGCCTGGTCTTTTAATGCTTGAATAATTTTTGGATGTCTATGCCCCTGGTTCACAGCTGAATAAGCGCTCAGCATATCCATATATTTGTTGCCTTCAGGGTCTTCTACCCAGACTCCTTCTGCTTTTGAAATAACTATTGGAAGTGGATGATAGTTTTTTGCACCATATTTTTCTGTTTGTTCGATAATCGATTGGGTATGTTGTTTCTCTATCGTTGACATCATAAATTCCTCCCGTCAAAAATTTTCATTCCACTAAAGATATAATGCAAGTTCCATGCCAACTATTAACGATGCGTGATTTCAACAGATTATTAATTTTCTGTGCAAATATTTTTGGCATATTGTTTTCTAATTTTGCACAAACTAACGCAAATTTTGTTTGCACTATTGTTTAATATGACGTAAAATTTTTTTAAAAGTCGCTTTTAGAAAGGACTAACGAAATGAGTAACCAGGAAGAATTAGATGCTTTACGCAAGCTAAATTTGATTTATGAAAAAATCATTGAAGAAATTGACGCCGGAGTTCACGTGATCGACGCCTATGGAAAAACGATCATTTACAATAAAAAAATGACGGAAATCGAGGATATGGAACGTGAG
This sequence comes from Fictibacillus sp. Mic-4, assembly GCF_049843615.1. Classification (NCBI taxonomy): domain Bacteria; kingdom Bacillati; phylum Bacillota; class Bacilli; order Caryophanales; family Fictibacillaceae; genus Fictibacillus; species Fictibacillus sp. Mic-4. The sequence continues at coordinate 30,676 of NZ_JBBHZM010000022.1, forward strand.
GATGTCCTCGGCAAAAATGTGCTTGATGTTTTCATGTTTCAGGAAAACCAATACAGTACGCTCGTAAAAGCATTGCAAACAGGTGAAAGCAAACGGAACGAAAAACAATCCTATTTTAATAATAAAGGACAGGAAATTACAACGGTGAACAATACGTTCCCGATCATTACTAACGGACAAGTCATCGGGGCAATGGAAATCGCGAAAGATATTACAAAGCTTGCCCGCCTTATTCACGACAAAGCGCTTCATAAAGACGGAACCCGTTTTACGTTTGATAATATCATTGGAAAAAGCGAAACGTTTTCTGAAGTGATTGAACGGGCTAGACGGGCGACACGAACCTTTTCTTCGGTCCTTATCATTGGTGAAACAGGAACAGGGAAAGAACTATTTGCCCAGAGTATTCACAACGGCAGCGACCGCGCGTTAAAACCTTTTATTTCGCAAAACTGCGCCGCTTTGCCAGAAACATTAATCGAGAGCTTATTGTTCGGCACGAAAAAAGGGGCATTCACAGGTAGCACCGATCGTCCCGGCCTATTTGAGCAGGCGGAAGGCGGCACACTACTATTGGATGAGATCAATTCACTTAGCCCTTATTTACAGGCGAAATTGCTCCGGGCTCTCCAAGAAAAAACGATTCGCCGTGTCGGTGATACCGTCGACCGTGCAATTGATGTCCGGATTATTGCAACGATGAACGAAGATCCGGTCGATGCGATCGCAAATGACCGATTGCGGAAAGATCTTTATTATCGGCTCAGTGTTGTGTCGCTGTTCATTCCGCCATTGCGTGAAAGAAAAGAAGATATACCTGTTCTTATCCAACACTTCATTGATAAGTACAATCACCTGTTTCAAATGGATGTAAAGGGACTGGACAGTGAAGTATACGACGCTTTTCTTGAGTACAATTGGCCCGGGAATGTACGGGAACTCCAGCATATTATCGAAGGTGCAATGAACCTGGTAGTGAATGAAGAATATATTCAGTACGCCCATCTCCCTGTCCACCTCCGTCACAGGTGGCTTCACAAAGGGGAAGCACCCCTCCATTCCTCCTTGTCCGATATCGTTCATGAAGATGAGGAACAATCGATTAAACAATTAAAAGAGAAAATGGAGGAAGTTGAAAAATACTATATTCAACAAGCCTTGAAAGTTCATCATTACAACATTTCGCGGACAGCGAAAGCGCTTGGGATTAGCCGGCAAAGTTTGCAATACCGCCTGCGGAAATTTCAAATCTCAGAAACGAAGCAATAACAGGGCAAAAAAGTCTTATTTTCAACCAGATCACTTTTATTATGCTTTGCTATCTATCGCCTTGTCATTTAAAATAAGAATGAAGAATGTTGATTATTATTGAATAGAAAGGATAAGAGAAAAGAATGAGCAAAGTACTTATTTTTGGACATAAAAATCCGGATACAGATACGATTTGTTCTGCTATCGCTTATGCAGATCTAAAAAACAAATTAGGGATGGAAGCCGAACCTGTACGTTTAGGCGCGGTAAACGGCGAAACGCAATACGCTTTAGACTATTTCCAAGCGGAAGCGCCACGTTTAGTAGAATCCGTTTCTAATGAAGCGAAAGAAGTTATTTTAGTGGATCATAACGAGCGCCAACAAAGTGCGGATGATATCGACCAAGTCCGTGTTCTCGAAGTCATCGACCACCACCGAATCGCAAACTTTGAAACAAGCGATCCTCTATATTACCGTGCTGAACCTGTCGGATGTACGGCAACAATTTTAAATAAATTATATAAAGAACATGGTGTCGCAATCGAAAAAAATATTGCCGGCTTAATGTTATCCGCGATTATTTCGGATTCTCTCCTTTTCAAATCGCCAACTTGTACGGAGCAAGATGTTGCTGCAGCACGTGAATTAGCGGCGATTGCCGGAGTGGAAATCGAAAGCTATGGTTTAGAGATGTTAAAAGCCGGAGCGAATCTGGCTGACAAATCCGTTAATGAGCTGATCTCACTTGATGCAAAAGAGTTTCAAATGGGCGAGCATAAAGTTGAAATCGCTCAAGTAAACGCCGTTGATTTGAACGATGTTCTTTCACGCAAGGCTGAAGTGGAAAAAGCCCTTTCCGATGTCATTGAAAAGAAAAACCTTGATCTATTTTTATTCGTTGTCACAGACATTTTAAACAGCGACTCCACAGCTATTGCTCTCGGCAGTGCCCAGGATGCGGTTGAGAAAGCGTTCAATGTTCAATTAGAAGATAATTCCGCTCTATTAAAAGGCGTTGTTTCACGCAAGAAGCAAATTGTTCCTGTATTAACAGATGCGATTTCCTAAAACCATTCAAAAGCCGGAGGTCTAGTAAAATGACCTCCGGCTTTTTCAATAAAGTAAAAGCCCCAAATTTTCCTTTTCACCCTTTTTCTGCTCCATAATTCAAATAATAAATGGCAAGCTGTGTTCTGCCGCGCAACTCTAGCTTTTCAAGCATCCTCGTAATGTAGTTCCTTACCGTGCCCTCGCTAAGATAAAGCTCTTTTGCAATTTCCTTGTTGGACAGTCCCTCTGCGACAAGCTTTAACACATCCAGTTCTCTGCTTGTTAACTCGACATGAACATTCTTCTTCGGTTTTGTATCTGTCAGCATGCATGACAATTTCGAAGCGACTTCAGGATGCAATACCATGCTTCCCTTGTAGACCGTTTTGACGGTTTCGACAATCGCCTCACTCGACTGGTTTTTTAAAATATAGCCTGCGGCCCCATTTTTGAGCGCTTCTTTAATATAGTCGTCATCTTTAAATGTCGTTAATATAATTACCTTCGTCGCGGGCCACGATTCCTTTATTTTTTTCGTGCAAACGACGCCGTCCATATTCGGCATGCGAATATCCATTAATACAATATCAGGCTGCTCGTTTTTGCAAAACGCCAGGGCTTCTTCTCCGTCCGCAGCCGTACCGACAACGTCCATCCCCTCTTCCAAATCTAAAATGAGCCGTAAGCTGTCCCTGATTAACGCATCATCATCAACGATTAGAATGCGCAAATATATCACCCTCTTTCTTTTCAATTGGAAGAATGCAGACCATCATAAACCCATTTTCGCCGCTGGCGGACAAACTTCCTCCTAGCATCTTCACACGTTCTTTCATTCCCCGCATTCCTAAGCCATCTACGATTTGAGCTGCACCAACGCCGTTGTCTTTAATATAAAGCCGGGCAAAGTGATCGTTTGTCGTAAGGTCGATCTCGATTAAGGAAGCATTCGAATACTTAAAGGCATTGGTAAGTGCTTCTTTAATGTTCGTTGTAATGACTTCCCAATGTGTTGGAGAAAGTATCGTCATATCCCCTTTATGGGTAAATGATACGTCACAAAACGTAAACGATTGGATGATGCGTTCAATTTGTTCAATACCGACAGCTTCTTTCGGTTTAATATTATGCACCGTCTCCCTGATCACCTCTAGCGTTGTCGATAAATCGCCAATCGTTTTTTCAAACAAGGCATTCGCCTTTTCTTCATTTTTCTCTTTTACCTTATAGGCGGCTTGAAGCTGCATGTAGATTCCTGCGATCTTATGCCCTATCGAATCGTGAATTTCGCTTGCGATCCGGTTGCGCTCCCGTAGCTCCGTCATATGGACAAGTTCCTGGCTGGAGCGGAGCAGCTGCTGCTTCGTGCTTTCTAATTCATAAATATACCTTCGTTCCTTATCGGATATGACTTTGAAATGAGCATCTTTTTCCTTCAATGTTACAATTAAATAAGAAACAAACACACATACAATAATATAAAAAAAGTAAAAAAGGAGCCCTTCATTTTTTAAGAGAAAAAAAGCGGGAACGACAGTCCCGATTAACAGTGCGTATCGTTTGCTCTCTACAATTTCGAACACAAAAAAGCCAAGGGCTGCCGTAAATAACGGCTCGATATAGACAGCCCCTGCAATCGCTACAATTTCAGCAAATATAATCATTTTGCCTTTTATATATTTTGCTTTCAGAACTTCTAAAATAAATAGAAGGAGGTAGAATCCCATCTCAATAGATGTCGGTATTCCTTTAAAGATCAAACAAAAAGCGACTAACGCAAGCAATAAAGCGCGATAAATGATAATTTCCATTCCAATCACCTTTTACAGGCACCTTTTTATTTCGCAATATCCTCCTTTTTCCACGAGGAAAGCAAGAAAAAGATTATCGCAAATCCTGCCAGTATACTTAATTCTAACATGACATGGCTTAAGCTGTTTCCGTACACTAATTTTTTCAGTGCCTTTAGTCCCCATGAGATGGGGATAAACTCCGCAATCTTTTGCAACACATCGGGCATAATGTCAATCGGCCAAAAGCAGCCGCCAAGCATCGCAAACGGAGTACTGATTAAGATCGCAATTGCCTGTGCCTGTTTTGAATTTTTCGCCTGCGAACTGATTAAAATGCCGATAGAAATCGAAACGATAGAAAACACAAATAATACGATAAACACATTAAAGATGGAAGGTCCCAGATCTGCATGAAAGATAAAGATCATTATTGCAAGTAAACATATAATTTGCATAAGAGAAATAAAGATATAACTTAGAATATGCTGGATATTGTAGCTTCTTAGTTTGAGTGGTGTTGTAAAGAAACGATGATACAATTTCTTGTCTTTATCTTGCAAGATTAACCGGGATGAAACATTAATCATCAAAAACAAGCTATAGACGACAAAGCCCAGGGCGCTGACGACATTTTGGCGGTTATCCTTCCCTATACTTTTCTCTTTCACTTGAAGATTTCCTTTTTCGTATTCCTTCATACCTTTATAAAATTGATCGGAATCCCCACCAGCAGCTTTACTTATCAGCTCGCTATTACGAAAATACGAATCAACATATGCTTTAACCCCGGCGGAAACATTGCTTTCCTTAACCTGATAACTTTTCACACTGATCGGCTTCCCCTTGATGAGGCTGTCTGTGAATCCTTTTGGAAGAATGATCACATATTCAGCATATCCTGAAATCAGCTGGTTTCGATAGTTTTTCTCATTAACGCTGACAAAATCAGCCTTTTTCTTTAAATTTTCCGCGAACTGTTTCGTAAAAGGGGATTTGTCTTGATCAATCAAGCCGACTTTCAGTTTTTGCGTGTCTGTTGAAGCCAGAATCAGCGCCATAAAGATAAGTGGAATGATCGTAATCGCCAAAAGCGCTCCTTTATTCCGTAATAGCCGCTTTATATTATTTTGAAAGATGACCATGTTGATACCTCCTTAAACCTACTAAGACGAGAATAAACGCAAGAATAAGTATTCCAATCAGAAATATAAAATTCGTTTGGATATCCGTTTGTCCGCCGTAAATTTTTTGGAAAATCATTTTCTGTGTCAATACATTTGGAAGCAACATTTGTATTTTCATCATTATCGGATTCGTTTCAAAAAATGGAATCCTGAAAAAGCCACCGGCGATAAATGTGACGACAGGAATGGCTAAGTCAAGTATATGATCCGCCGCATCCGGATTAAGAATGAGTGATAACGCCATCGCAATCAGAATCATCGTAAAGGCAAAAAGGAAACTGACTCCTAAAATAAACGGAAGATGGGATCCCAGGTTGACATGATATACATAACGGAAAACGATAAGAAGTACGGCAATTTGCAAGAAAACTGTAACTACCCCCGCCACCGCTTTACCGATGAAATGGTCAAAGGGCTTAATCGGCAATGATTTCATTCTCATTCCGATCGTTGAATAAATTTCCTGGCGAACCGTTTCTCTTCCAAAAACCGTGCTGTACATCAAAATCATGATCATCATCGTTATCGCATAATAGTCCATCGAAGTCGGTTTCTTGCCCTGAATGCTAAGCGTATGGTTATCAATCATACTTTCAGGGTAAGAAGGGGCAAATTTAGCCGATATTGTTCTTGCCGCCTGATAACTATTTACGCCGCTCACATAACTATTGACGATTTCATGCACAACCGTCCCGTCAAACGCATGGTTGTCAATGATTTCAAGAGAGTGCTTTTGATTTGTCTGCACATCCTGAGAAAATCCTTTTGTGATGATGACAACCGCACCGATTTCCTCTTCTCTTAGCGCTTTTCTCGCTTTATCTTCAGAGGAAAACGCACGGATTTTCACGATCTTTTTCAACTCTTTGCTTTCAAAAAAGGAAACGAGCTGTTTGGCCATCGGTCCATGGTCTTTGTCTATAATGGCCGCTTTAATATGAAGTTTTTCCGTCGTCCGGTCCTGTCCTGCCCCCACTTTCCCTAATGCCGTTCCTAAAATGAGGGTTAGGAGAAGCGGAAAGGCGAGCAATAGAATAAAGCTCTTTCGATCACGAATAATTCGGAGCAGTTCATAATGCGCAACAGTTAAAATATTTTTCATCTACGCTTCCTCCCTCAAGGCTCTGCCCGTTAATGTCAAGAAGACATCTTCAAGCGTTGGAGTCGTAGTTGCAACGTTAGTGACTTTTACCCCTTCTTGAATAAAAAGTTCCAATATCTCATTCATTTGCGGCGACTCTGTCACAATCCGCAATGTCTCATTTTCTGCCGTAACTTCTTTAACAACCGGAAGCTCTTTTAATTTCTCAATCACCGCATAGTTCGGCGCTTCCATTGTAATGACGACAACATGCTCATTAATAATTAGTTTGGCAAGCTCATTCTTAGTGCCTTGTGCGATAATCCGCCCTTTATCGACAATTGCGATATTTGTACAAATGGCTGCAACCTCTTCCATGTAATGGGAGATATAAATAATCGTGCTGCCCATTTCATTTAGCTTTTTAACCGATTCTAAAATGTAATTTCTCGATTGCGGATCAATCCCGACTGTCGGCTCATCCATAATGATTAATTTCGGCTTATGAACAATTGCACAGGCAATGTTAAGGCGTCGCTTCATTCCTCCAGAAAATTTTCCTGGCTGCTTATCTTTCATATCATACAAACCGACAAACTCCAATGCCTCTTTCACGCCATTTTTTAGATCTTCGCCTTTTAATCCGTAAAGTTTCCCAAATAATGTAACATTTTCATCAGCCGTTAACTCTTCATAAAGTGCGATGTCCTGTGGAACGAGTCCTATATCTTCCTTAATCTCTAATTCATGTTGTTTTATTGATTTCCCTAGAAGTTTGATTTCCCCACTGTCATACTTCGTTAAGCCGAGCATCGTATGAACGAGTGTCGATTTCCCTGCCCCATTCGGCCCGAGTAAACCGAATACTTCGCCCTCTTTAACCGCCAGCGTCATATGATCAAGTGCCAAAAAGTCTTTGTACCGTTTTACCAGGTTTGAAACCTCAATTATCATTTCTATTTCCTCCCTCTAGTTTCTGGTTTTATCTTACCAATTTCCTTTTCTTTCTAATAGTGAATTTCCGCTAAACTGAACATGACAAATGTCACATAGAATTTGTCATAAAAAAAAGATGGTGAAGCACCATCTTTTTAATTCAATTAATTTTTTCGAATTCAGGCTTCATTTTAACAATAAATAGGATAGCAAACACGGCGATAACCGCCAGAAATCCTTCGATCGGCCAAATACTTTTGATTAATCCCGCTTGATAAAATGCGGCCAGGAAATCAATTCCGGCATGAACGAGAATGGCATAGATGACAAACTTGAACTGACTCTTTCTAATCCCGTACAAAACAAGCAGGGAAAACGCCAATTGCAGGGCAATCGCAAACATTCGTTCAATTCCTCCTGCCGCAAACATCGAAAATCCCTGATGGATAAATTGATCCTTTATAAGGTTAATGTGTTCCTGTGAATACCCGCCACCTAACAATTTATCCAGCTTCCCTGAATTAATAAGCGATGCCATAATTAATGAGTTGACACCGCCAAGCACGCCGATCAGTATCGCTTCGATTCCGCCATGACCTAAACCGAGTGACAATCCGTCTTTATATTCCCGGTTCTTCTTTAATAGCCATTTAAAGGCGAGAAACCGCCCCATCTCTTCAAAAACACCAGCAGCAAGCCCTCCGTAAAGAGCAAAACAATACGGATTTGCCGTCCATTTTAACTCCGTTCCACTCGGGGCAAGCACTATGTAATGAAGAATTTTTTCGAGAATTTGCGAGAATAGGATAAAGACAAGCACCCCCACACCGAACGACTTCCAGGATAGCATCTTTTTCTTTTTGAAAACAATGATTAAAATAATGGGTAGTAAGAGAGCGATCGCCATTTGAAAAACGATGCCGCTCAGTACACTGTTTGGTATCATACGTAAGTTTCCTCCTTTATGATGATAAAAATAACGGGATGATAATAGCGGGAACGAGAATCATAAAAAGAATCAGCCAGCTTAGCGGTCTCGCAAAATTTAATGTCCATCCGATTCCGAACCGTTTCTCCATCCAAACGGCCGGGTCATCCGGGTTAAAATAAAATATTCCTAACTTCCAATGGCGATCATCTTCCCGGTTTATACTCCTATTTTCCTGTCCTTTCGAAATTTTCACGCGACTGCCTCCTTGTCCCGTGGTGAACGAAAGAATAATAGCAGCGAGTAAAATTCCGCAGACAGCAACGATTGGTACAATGATCAATACGATAGGATTGATTGTTACAATAAACGATAATTGTATCAAGAAAAATAGAAGGACGATAACCGTTCCTGTTACAAAATTAAAGAAGGACCATCTCCAGCGAAATATCAAGTTTTGCTTGATGGAGGTCTCTGGGTCAGCCGGATTAATTTGTTGCTTTGCTTTTACAATGGTCGAATTCAAGTAAGTAAATAAAATGGTTAAATAAAATTGAATGGCTGGCAGCATTAAGACAGTTCGATAAGATTTATGTCCCCAGCTTGTCACATGCCCGCTAAAGTCATATTTAAGCGGCATTTTTTCCGGTATTTGCTTATAAAAGGTCATGCTCATAAACAAAGTTGCAAGTGAAATCATGAAAGGTACTAGAAACCATGCACTTGAAACAGCTAATTTTTGACTTCGAAATTTCGAATCAATGACCAATTTTTGCGGTCGTGATTGATCCCACTTTTTCTCCGCCTTCATTTTTTTCATATGAAGATGAAAGACATAATAAATGAGGAAAGAACCGATTAAAAAAAGAGTAATCATGCCGGGAAAAAGCAGCTCTTGTTTTCGTGCACCTATTAATAAAAGAACAATGCTTATAACGAGCGCGAACAGCCCCGTAACATAGGCGTACTTCTTTCTCAGTCCCGCAAGTTCACGAAGTTGGTAGACTTCCTCCGGTATGGACACTCCAAAGCTTTCCGTCTTCCTTGTCAAATACGGTATAAAAATAATCAACACTGCAATGGGCAAAAATGTAATAAAAAAAATCATCCACCCCAAAGCTTCCATCTTCCTCTTCCCACCTTTTTTATCTAAATTTCTTAAATTGTTCCCTGCATAACTGGATAAATCGTTCCTCATCCATATCCCGGCAAATGGCATCGACGATAAGCGGTTCAAGGTCACCTTTTAACTTCTCTACATAAACCTCATCCGCTTTCGGCACTCCTTCTGGATTAATGACCACCCCTTTTTGCCGGTGAATAAAAACGTATCCTTCCTGCTTTAATAATTGGTAAGCTTTATTCACCGTATGGAGGTTAATCCCCAGGTCGGCAGCAAGCGACCGGACGGAGGGCAATGCTTCCCCGGGGACAAGTTCTTTCAAGGCAATCCCTTTCTTAATCGTTTGGACGAGCTGAGTATAAATCGGTATCTCCGACTGTAAATCGAGATCGATAATCATTGTTTTTCCCTTCTTCACTTAGTTATAACTGTTATATATATAATATAACAAATGAATAGAAAATGCAAAAAAATATCAAGGGTGTTCCAACGTGTTTTGGAACACCCTCTGAACCTACAAATATTTCCGATGCACGCTCTTTCCGTCATACGTAAAGAGAACGTCTTTTTCCTCAATGATCGTCTCCAAATGAACCGGTCTGCCCCAGAGCTGGCAAATATACGGCAGTACTTTTTCCAAATATTTAATATCAAGCTCGATTCCTTCATACCAATGTTTAAGATAAAGTTCTCCGTTTTTTAAATAGTCTCCATCATTTACGGTAATATACGGAAAGCCGCCGTTAATTCGCATATTTATCAGCTGGTCGCGAACTTCCTCCCAATCTTTATCCGTAATTTTATAATCCTTGCCCTGCTTTTGGAAAACATACATATCTTCTCTCTTGCACAAGTCTTTCGTTAAATAATTACGAATAAAGGAAGTATCGGACTCAATTTCCCTGACCTCAAATATTTTCTCCCTACCACTTCCCGGATTAACCCCTTGTTTTTTTAATTCTTCATTAGGATTGTTGTAGCGCTCCTCTATGTCTTCAAAAATTTTAAGCCCGAGATAATAAGGATTAATACTCGTACGCGAAGGTTGGACGACGCCCGCGTTTAGTTTCGCAAATTCAATCGTTTCATCCGCCGTTAAATCCATTTCCCGCAGAATGCGCGCATGCCAGTAAGATGCCCAGCCTTCATTCATGATTTTCGTTTCAAGCTGCGGCCAAAAATAAAGCATTTCTTCTCTCATCATCGACAGAATATCGCGCTGCCATTCTTCCAATTCACGGCTGTACTCCTCGATAAACAGCAATAAATCTTTTTCAGGATGAGGAGGAAACGACTTTTTCTTTTTCTTAGGCTTTTCTTCTTTCATCGGTTTATCAATGTCCCAGAGATCATCATAAGGCGTTTCTTTTTTTACCGAAACTTCCTCTTCTTCTTCCTCTAGAACATAATTCAATTTTTTCCTTAAAATCGACGGATCAATATGCTCCTGGATCGCTAAAACCGCATCAAGGAACTTCTCAACTTCTTTTTTCCCGTGAATCAATTCATAGTGGGAAATCCGTTCTGCCGTTGCCGTCATGCTTTCAACCATATCCCGTCTCGTATTGGAGAAGCGTACGTTGTTTTTAAAAAAGTCACAGTGAGCCAAAACGTGCGCAATAATCAGCTTGTTTTGAATCAGCGAATTGGTATCAAGCAAAAACGCATAGCATGGGTTGGAGTTAATGACGAGTTCGTATATTTTGCTTAATCCGAGGTCATATTGAAGCTTCATTTTATGAAATTGTTTTCCAAAGCTCCAATGAGAAAACCGTGTCGGCATTCCATAGGCCCCAAAAGTATAAATGATATCGGCAGGGCATATTTCATAACGCATCGGGTAAAAATCAAGCCCAAACCCTACTGCGATTTCAGTAATTTCGGCAATCGCCTTTTCCAGTTCTTTATTTTGTAGATCCCAATCCATTCATTTCCCCTCCCTTTATTCAATTTATGAACAAGGTGTAGAATTAATGAGATTTACTTCTCCCCAAAAAACAAAATTTTTTGTAAAATGCAACTATATCACTTTTATAAGGAGAAAGATGCATATGATTACTTTAAGAGAAGGCAAAGAAGAAGATGTTCCCGCAATTTTAAAGATCTATAATTACTTCATCGTCCATTCAAATGCGACATTTGACCTGGATCCTAAGAGCTTAAAAGAACGGAAGGAATGGTTTTCCCATTATGGGGGCAAATATCCGTTAATCGTCGCAGAAAACAATGGAGAGGTCATTGGTTATTGCTGTTTATCACCATTTCGTTCAAAACCGGCCTATTCGAATTCCGTCGAAGTTTCGATTTATATCGCGAATAACCAACAAGGAAAAGGTGTGGGAAAACTGCTCTTATCAGATATTATTAAACGGGCCCGTGAAATCGGCCACCATACAATCATTGCCGGGATTTCGGATGACACGGGAAGAAGCGCCGGCCTGCATCAACGAATGGGATTCGAATTCGTCGGCCGTTTTAAAGAAGTCGGATATAAATTTGGCCAGTGGCAAGATGTTTCTTTTTATCAGCTGTTGCTTAAATAATGAAAAAAGCTCAACGCTTTATGCGCGAGCTTTTTTCATATTAAGAGGCTTGTTTAATTTCTTGAAGGTATTGCTCACCTTTAGCTGCATCGTATTGTTTTTCCCATTTCGACATAACGACGGCTGCCAAAGAGTTGCCGACCACGTTAACGACTGTTCTCATCATATCCAATATACGATCGATCCCGGCAATAAATGCCAGGCCTTCAGCAGGTATTCCTACTGATCCAAGCGTTGCAAGAAGCACGACGAACGATACGCCCGGCACACCTGCAATCCCTTTTGACGTAACCATAAGAACGAGCACTAACGTGATTTGTGTAGGAATCGATAAATGGATGCCATACATTTGCGCGATAAATAACGCGGCGATTGCTTGATAAAGTGTTGAACCATCAAGGTTGAACGAATATCCTGTCGGGATAACGAACGAAGTAATCGCTTTCGGACATCCGAACTTCTCCATTTTCTCCATAATTTTCGGAAGAACTGTTTCTGAACTTGACGTTGAATACGCTAAAATAAGCTCGTCCTTTAAAACACGCAAGAAATGGAAAATGTTTACCCCGGCAAGTTTTGCTACGAAACCGAGAACAATAACAATAAAGAAAATCATTGCAGCATATACTAATATCACCAGTTTACTTAATGGAACGAGCGATGATAACCCGAACTTAGAAACCGTTACGCCAATTAACGCAAATACGCCAAATGGAGCGAACTTCATCACCAGGTTAGTTACATAAAACATCGCGTCAGCCGTACCCTGGAAGAACTTCAATACCGGCTTCCCTCTTTCTCCGACCGCTGCTACACCTAAACCGAAAATAACGGAGAAGAAAATGATAGGAAGCATATCACCTTTTGCAAGTGAATCAAACAGATTGCTAGGGACGATATTGACAAACGTATCAATCATGCTATGGTGCTGAACGCTTTTTTCTGTTTCAACATAGGACGAAATATCCGTCTTCTGAAGCGTTTTCATATCCACGCCAGTTCCTGGATGGAATATATTTGCCAATAACAATCCGATTATAATTGCAAACGTTGTGATAATTTCAAAATAAATAATTGTTTTTCCGCCTAATTTACCCAACTTCTTTATATCACCGACACCGGCAACACCGACAATGATACTTGAAATAACGATCGGAATTACGATCATTTTAATTAAACGGAGAAATATATCGCCAATCGGTTGTAAGTAAGTAGCCACTTTAGGATTTTCGAAGAATATTGCCCCAACGATAATCCCCAATATAAGCCCGATTAAGATTTGCCAAGCAAGTCCTATTCTTTTCATTCAATCACCTCTCACAAAAATTGCTATTCTAGTTGAACTATACTATTATTTTAGTATTTTAGTAAAAAGGTTGTCAAAGACAAAAATTTCATATTACCACTTTTAAAAGCAAAATAAAATGCTTATTTTCCCCTAAATTACAATTAAAATCGACAATTTTCTTCATTTTCATCAAAATAAATTTGTTATTTTCTGATAATACAGAATTTAAAATGAGTTTTTTTAAAATTTATATAAAAAGCATGATGATAACATGGTACGATAAATTAGCCTTAATAGACCGAAGCCGTTTGAAAAACTTGGAACTATTGCTGCAAAATCGGGGTGATATTAACCATTCCCACTTTGTTTGTTACATGATGCGGCCTTTATCGTTGGCTAAAGATTTATTTATGCTATAGAGAAAAAACAGCCCTCCAACGAAATGGAAGGGCTTTTCACTGTCTACGTTCTTTAAATCGGGAAAAGAGCAATGATTTCACAAATACGAATGATCGCACGTTCATTACAACCGTTTACCCGAATTTGAACAATGATAATGTCCCTGCCGACCATCACTAATCTTCCACGAAATACTTGTCTCTCTGTATCGACCTGGACACGCTCGTTAATTAATCTTCTGGCTTCGCGTCTAAATGTATCGCAATGGCCAAACGCGTTGCCGCCTACTCCGCCGCATCCGCAGCCTCCGCCAAAAAAACCCATACTATTTGCTCCTTTCTTCATCGATTTTCACCAAACCGATGGTACTAATAGTTAATGCATGTTCACAGTACTTTGAAAGGGACAAACAGTCTGGTTCAAACGCTGATATTTTTATAAAATCAAAAAAAGAAGCTAGACTTACTAGCTTCTTAAACCTAAAACGTCTGCTCTTTTTCCATTCTGACAAGAGAATCACCTTTGACTTCCGGAGTATAAATGTCCAAACTCTCCTTACTTTGCTCTTCTTTATGAACTTGAATTCTTTTCACCTGATGCCCATCGATTTCAAGCACTTCGAATTGGAGGCCGGCAAACGAAATAATTTCTCCTTCTTTTACCTCAGGATTTTGAGATAAAATCCATCCACCGATCGTATCTAAATCCGAATCATCAATTTCAATTCCGTATAGATCATTGACTTCGGAAATTAGAACTTTGCCATCAAGAATGGTTTGTTTTGGCCCTACTTTTAAAATCATAGGTGTTTCATCAGTGTCAAACTCATCGCGGATCTCGCCGACGATTTCCTCTAATATATCCTCTACCGTGACAATCCCTGCCGTCCCGCCATATTCGTCCATCAAGACAGCCATATGGGCTTGTTCTTTTTGCAATTTAACAAGCATTTCCTGAATCGGCATGGTTTCAATGACACTAAGCAACGGGCGCAAATAGCTTTTAAATGGCTTTTTCACCCCTGCCATCAAGTCATAAAAGATTTCTTTGACATTGACCATCCCGATAATATGGTCTTTATCTTCCTCAACAACTGGGTAGCGGGTATATTTCTCGGACGTAATAATTTCAAGATTTTCTTCAAACGATTTATTTAAATATAGACATGTCATTTCCGCTCTTGGCACCATAATTTCTTTCGCGATGCGGTCATCAAATTCAAACACTTTGTTTACATAACGGTATTCAGATTGATTGATTTCTCCGCTTTTAAAGCTTTCGGACAAGATCAGTCTGAGTTCTTCTTCCGTATGAGCCATTTCGTGCTCAGGTGCCGCTTTTAAGCCAAAAACCCTGGTCACTAAACGGGCGCTCCCGTTTAACAACCAAATAAAAGGATACATTACTTTATTGAAGAAAATAAGCGGCTTAGCGAGCATGAGGCTTATTTGTTCCGCTTTGTGGATCGCAATTGTTTTCGGCGCGAGCTCTCCTAACACAACATGTAAAAATGTAATTGTTGAGAATGCAAGTATAAACGAAAGAGTTGAAGAAACTGTTTCGTTCAAGTTCAAATAGTTAAATAATGGGTGAAGCAAATGATCAACCGTGTCTTCACCTAACCAGCCAAGAACTAACGAAGTCATCGTAATTCCTAGTTGAATTGCTGATAAATAACCATCTAAGTTAGAAAGAACTTTCCGGACGGATAGGGCTTTCCCGTTTCCCTCCTCTATAAGTTGATCAATTCTCGTTCTCCTTACCTTTACAATGGCAAATTCCGCCGCTACGAAAAAAGCGGTTAAAAGAATCAGAAATGCGACTAAGAATAAACTAAATATGTCCAAATAGACTGCTTTACTCCTTTAAGGTCTTCGTTAAAGGAATAAAGTTGACACCTCCTGTAATGTCTTATAATGAATGAAACACATTATATTAATTTTACAGAATAAATGAACACATCGTCAATTTTTTAGAACTAAAAACGCAGCCTCCGGGTTGGATGGCTGCATTTTCGATTATTTTGCAGTTGAATTTATTCGTTCTTCAACCATTTCCATCACTTCAGCTTTTAAGGATTCTAATGACTTTTCGCTTTCCTTAAGGGAAGAAGTGCAAACTCCAAAATAAAATTTTACTTTTGGCTCTGTACCTGATGGACGTAAACAGAACCATGATTGGTCGTCCAGCATATATTTCAGTACATTAGATGCCGGCAGCTGAATTTCTTCTTCTTTTTTCGTCTGAAGCAATGTCTTGATCCTTTCTTTGTAATCTTCAACATAAAGAACAGTTTTCCCGGCGACTTTAAGCGGTGGTTCAGAACGGAAACTTGACATAATTTGATCGATTTGTTCTGCTCCTGCTTTTCCTTTTAAGGTCATCGACTCTAGCCCTTCCAAATAACATCCGTATTTTCCATAAAGCTCAAGGAGGCCCTCATATAGATTTTTCCCTTGCAATTTATAATAAGCGGCCATTTCTGCAGCGAGAAGACATGCTTGAACAGCATCTTTATCACGGACAAAATCACCAACTAAATAGCCATAGCTTTCTTCGTAGCCGAATTGAAAAATATGCTCTCCTGTTTTTTCAAATTCTTTTATTTTTTCACCAATAAATTTAAAGCCTGTTAATGTATCTATTGTTGTCAAACCATAATGATCAGCAATTGCCCGGCCAAATTCCGAGGTTACAATCGTTTTTAAGACGACCCCTTTTTTGTTAAGTTTTCCTTGCTTTGCTTTTTGAGACAATAGATACTCCAGCATCAGCGCTCCAGTTTGATTTCCAGTTAAAACAACATATTCTCCTTGCAAATTTTTCACAGCCACTCCTACCCTGTCAGCATCGGGGTCTGTCGCGAGAAGAATGTCTGCATCTGCCTTTTTTCCATAACGAATAGCCCATTCAAATGCAGCGTGTTCTTCCGGATTTGGAGATTTTACAGTTGAGAAATCTGGATCCGGCTCCGCCTGTTCTTTAACTATCGTAACATTCGTAAAACCGATAGCCTTTAATCCTTCCTCTACTGGCGATTTAGCCGTCCCGTGCAATGGCGTAAATACAATTTTCAAATCATTCATCTCGTTAATGACTCTTGGATTTACAATGATCGTCTTTAACTGGTCTATATAAGCTTTGTCAATTTCTTCACCAACCATTTGAATGAGACCTGCATTTTTATATTCTTCTTCAGATTGAACAACAATCGCCAGTTCATTTTCAATTTCATTTACCTTTTGAATTACATGATTGGCTTCTTTTGGAGGGAGTTGTCCCCCATCCGGACCGTAAACTTTGTAACCATTATATTCCGGAGGGTTGTGGCTTGCTGTAATTACAATGCCGCCAAAAGCTTTTAAATACCGGACCGCAAATGAAAGCTCCGGTGTGGGACGTAATCCATTAAATACATATGTATGAACACCTTTTGAGGCGAGCGTTTTCGCTGCCTCCATTGCAAATTCGGGTGAATAGTGCCGCGAGTCATAAGCAATGACGATCCCTCGATTTGCGGCCTTTTCTCCCTGTTCTTTTATGTACTCGGCAAATCCTGCGGACGCTTTTCGGATCGTATAAATATTCATGCGGTTTGTTCCCGGTCCAATTTCCCCTCTCATGCCGCCTGTTCCAAATTCTAAATTTTTATAAAAACAATCTTCTAATATAGCAGAATTTCCTTCTATTTGTTCTAACTCTAAACGTAGTTTCGGCTCCAATTGAGAGTCATTGATCCATTTTTCATATGTTGTTTTCCAATCCATTTACATACCTCGCTTTCACAATTCATGATGGCCTATTTTTATTTATTCTGTCAGTTAGCGATTATTCCCTGCCTATGTTCCCTTTTTATGAAAAGATTAAGTCGACAATTACTAATAAAATGTAACAATCCATGTCGCTATTTCCCGGAAAATATCGAAATCAAAACGACAGGACCTTTATCCTGTCGTCTTTAAGGCATGCTTTTCTTTTTTTGAATAACTTCATAAAGATCCGTTCGGCGATCTCGAAGGGGTCTCACACTTCCTGTTTTTCGTTGCCGACGAAGTATTTCGAGATCAACATCACCGACAACAACTGTTTCGATGTTCGGATGGCATTCGCCGACAATGCCATCGCGGGGAAATGCAAAATCAGATGGCGTGAAAATGCCGGATTGAGCATATTGAATATCCATATTTTCTACCTGGGTCAAGTTCCCTACTGTACCTGAAATAACAGTATAAACCTCATTTTCTACCGCACGGGCTTGAGAACAATACCTCACTCGTAAATAGCCCTGGCGATCCTCTGTACAGAACGGAGTGAAAATAATATTTGCCCCTTGATTGGTGACAATTCGGGCAAGCTCAGGGAACTCAATATCATAACAAATGAGAATGGCGATTTTTCCGCAATCCGTGTCAAACACATTTACTTCATTTCCAGGTGTAATCCCCCACCATTTCCTTTCATTTGGTGTAATGTGAAGTTTATATTGTTTTTCAATTGTACCGTCACGGCGGAAAAGATAAGCTACATTGTAAATATTGCCTTCTTCTTCAACGAAATGGGAACCTCCGATAATATTGACATTATAACGGACCGCAAGTGTCGTAA
This sequence comes from Fictibacillus sp. Mic-4, assembly GCF_049843615.1. NCBI lineage: Bacteria > Bacillati > Bacillota > Bacilli > Caryophanales > Fictibacillaceae > Fictibacillus > Fictibacillus sp. Mic-4. Next base: position 48,859 of record NZ_JBBHZM010000022.1, read on the forward strand.
ACAATTCAATGTATTGCTCTGTAAATTCCGCCAGTTTTCGAATCGCCTGACTCGGACTCTTTTCTTCAACGAAAGACATTAGCTGGGTCGTTAATAGTTCCGGAAACACGGCGAAATCAGAGCCTTGATCGGAGGCGACGTCTGCATAATATTCCACCTGGGTTGCGAAATCTTCAAATGATTCGATCGTCTTCATCATGTATTGAATAGTTGTAATTCGTACCGGTTCGCTCGTTTTAAAATGGCGTTTTGTGTTGCTCGGATGATAATCGATATTGTTCCATTCCATCAAGGTGGCATACGTATTAGATTGTTTGTCATCAGGTAAGTAATGCCGATTGATACGCATCACAGTAAAGCCATTCATTAATTGAAACGTTAAGACCGGATCATAAATATTGTGCCTGACCACTTCTTTTACATATTCTCTCGGTGTCATTTCTTTCGCGTATTTATGGTAATTTGGAATCCGGCCCCCGATAATGATGCTTTTTAAATTAAGTTCTTCGGCCAATTCTTTCCGTGCTTCATACAGCCGTTTCCCAATTTTCATTCGGCGGAAATCCGGGTGGACCATCACTTCAATTCCGTATAAATTGTACCCTTCAGGATTGTGATTCGTAATATAGCCTTCATCCGTAATTTCATCCCATGTATGCTGATCATCATATTCATCAAAATTGACAATTAAACTTGAACAGCTGCCGATGATTTTTCCTTCAAATGTGACGCAAAATTGCCCTTCAGGGAATATGCGGAGATGACTTTCTAGCTGCTCCCTCTTCCATGGATCCATATTTGGAAAACAAAGCTTTTGCAGCTCTAATATTTCATCAATGTCTTCTCGTTTAATGTTTCGCAACTCCACTTTTTTTTCAAATTTTGATACGTCTAGTTCACTCATTTATTTCACTTCCTACTTTACTGATTAATGTTTTTTACCCTAATAGCAGTAGGATTAAACCGTTAACAAAGCATCAGGAAAACTTTTCGATCAACTCATTGAGCTGCATTTCCGCCATCGATTCCATTTGGTGATCCACATCGCCAAATGCTAATCCTTTCGTTATTTCATTTGGGATAACTACACAATAAAGCCCTGCACGTTTTGCGGCCAGAGAGCCATTAGCAGAATCTTCAAAGGCAATTGCCTCTTCCGGCTTGACGCCGAGACATTTTACCGCTTCAAGATAAAGGGCCGGATCAGGCTTAACGTTCTCGACATCATCCGCCGTTTTGATACACTCGAAATACGAAATTAAATTTAGCTTCGTTAAGTGTTCGGTAACCCATTTCCTCGTAGAGCTTGATGCAAGTGCAATTTTTAACCCAAGTTCTTTTGCCGCCTTTAAATAATCCTCAACCCCTGGAAGAGGTTGTTCATTTTCCAATAACTCAAGAGCCCTCGTCCGATGCTTTATGCGAAGATCATCCCGATCAACGGATCGCATGATTTGCCCTTCTAAATAGTCAAATGGATCAAAAGAATCTTTCGTTCCAATGCAAGTTTGCCACAATTCGAGCGGAAGCTTGCAATTATGCTGTTCGAAAATTTCTTCAATGGCTTGAAAAATTTTTGTTTCAGTATCTACGATTAAACCGTCAAAATCAAAAACAAGTGCTTTGATCATCTTTTCCACCCCTTTACCATTTCCTCTATTTTGCAATGAGGAGTAGAAATTATCAAGCGGTGACTTTGTCGATACGAAGGCCTTTATCGAAACCCGTTTGTTTTAAACGTAATCGTTTTTCCGTCGCTAATGGCGATTACTGCACCCAGCTGATCTGTACGATAGACCGTCATTCCTTGATTCATTAGCCGGTGAAGGACTCTTTTGGAAGGAAAATGATAAGGATTGTTTTTGCCAACTGAAATAATGGCTGTTTTGGCATGGACGGACTTTAAAAACGCTTCCGTCGTTCCCGTATTTGCGCCATGATGCCCGATTTTTATTACATCAGCACGGAGCTTCTTCTTCGACTGAATGAGTTCTTTTTCCGCATCTATTCCCGCATCTGCCATTAATAAAAATGAATTTTTTCCGTGAGTGATTTTTATGACGGCCGAATAATCGTTAATGTAGCGGTAATAAGATGATTTTGGCCCGAGCATGTCCACTTTAACGGAAAAGCCTAATCGAAAATTCACTCCCGCCTTTGCTCGTTCAACGGGAATGTTTTTTTCATTAATCGCTCTAAAAAGTTCATGGTAATAGTCGGTATCATACGGAAGGTTTGGCATATAAATTTTGGTTACAGGAAAGGCGCGAATGACGGCCGCCATCGATCCAATATGATCATGATGGGGATGTGTGGCGACAAGTACATCGATTTTTTTTACCCCTTCTTTTTGCAAATAACGAATGATTTCCTCCCCGTCTTTTTCATCCCCAGAATCAACGAGCATCGTTTTCCCATTTGGGCTTTGGACAAGAATGCAATCAGCCTGACCGACATCGATCACATGAATTTTCAACGGTTCAAACCATGCGCCGTGAACCGGTTGCGGTAAAATGATTAACAAATAAAATGAAATGATGAAAAAAATGATAGGACGTTTCAACACGATACTCCTCTCTTCGATTAGGCTATTAGTGTATGTCATTTTGCAAAAATTAAATCCGATATCCAGTACTGGATATCGGATTTGATGAACGCTAGACAACCGCTTCTTCTTTTTTAAAAAAGCTTTTCAAGGAATGATAAACATCGGCTTTTTCTTTTAAAATATAATAATAAAACTTCGGATCATTGATGTTTTTATAAACGCTCATTAATGTGGAATGGCGATTGTAAGCATTAACTTCTCCGTAACCAAACATATTGGAGTACTCCATTATTTCTTTCACGAGCTTTACACATCTGGCGTTATCGCTTGTTAAATTATCGCCATCTGAAAAATGGAAAGGATAAATATTATAACGGACGGGATTATATTTGGTTTCAATCAGTTCTAAAGCCTTTCGATATGCGGATGAACAAATTGTTCCCCCACTTTCCCCTTTTGAAAAGAAGTCTTCCTCTGATACAACTTTCGCTTCCGTATGGTGGGCAATAAATTCAATTTCAACTGTTTCATATTTCGATCGCAAAAAGCGCGTCATCCAGAAAAAGAAGCTTCTGGCCATATACTTTTCCCAAATGCCCATTGATCCGGAAGTATCCATCATCGCAAGCACAACAGCTTTGGATTCTGGTTTAATCACTTCATTCCATGTTTTAAAGCGAAGGTCATCATTATAAATAGGGCTGATTCCTGGCCTTCCTTCAAGTGCATTTCGTTTGAACGCAGTTAAAATGGTACGCTTTTTATCAACATTTCCCATTAATCCTGTTTTTCGAATATCGTTAAATTCAATTTTTTCAATGAAATTATCATCCGGTTCTTTTTGTTTTAAGTTGGGCAACTCCAGCTCTTTAAAGAGGAATTCCTCCAGCTCCGCAATGGAAACTTCCGCTTCAGTATAATCGGTTCCCGGTTTATCGCCCGGCTGGCCTTTCCCTTTACCTGAACCTGCTTGAGATGAACTTGAATCACGTGCAACGACATCTCCCACTTGGCTGTCACCATCACCCTGGCCTACATGTTTGTTTTTGTCATAGTTATAGCGAATTTTGTATTCGTCTAATGAACGGATAGGAATTTTAATGACGTCGCGTCCATTGGATAAAATAATATTTTCTTCACTAATAAGATCCGGTAAGTTATTTTTGATGGCTTCCTGTACTTTTTCCATATGCCTTTGATGATCCTGGTAACCTTTTCGGTGGAGGGACCAGTTTTCTTGGGAGACTACAAAGTTATTTTTTGCTTGCTCACTCATCGTTTTCCCCCCTCTAATTTAGTCGTGTATGTTACTCTATTTGAAAGTTTTTTCGTTATGTCATTTCTCAACCCCTTTAACCGTTTAGCAAAAGGGTTGGTTACTTTATCCTATGCTAGATATGAGGAGAATTGCTAATTAAATTTAGTAATATTTTAAAAGTAAAAAGCCCTTTTTCTTAAGAAAAAGGGCTTCTTCATATTTCGCTTATTTCTCTTTGTCATGTTGAACTGGATCCGGTGTTTTCCCCTGTTTTTCCAGTTCTTTATTTGTTGACATATGGTCCATCACTTTTCCATGTTCTTTCATCTCTTCAAAATCAGGCGTCATAGAACTGTTTTCCGGTTTTTCTACATATTGATCTTTCTTTGCCATAAGAGCATCACCTCTTTTGAAAAAAGAATACCCTATAATTGGCGAGTTGAAACCTTATTTCATGACTTGCATTTCGTGAAATGGCCAAAACCGTAAGTTAACTTCTCCAACAACTTGTTTCATATCGACAAAACCGATAATCCGGCTGTCTTCACTTTTTTGGCGATTATCACCCATTACGAACAATTTTCCTTGTGGAACGACTTTCTGTCCTGTGACTTCTTCCAGCGTAAAATCTTCAGTAAGTTTTCCTGGAGCCGCTTCTTTCTTATATTTATCGAGATAAGGTTCAGCTATTTTTTTGCCGTTTACATAAAGCTGGTCATTTTTATATGCAATATGGTCACCGGGGAGGCCGATGATCCGCTTAATATAATCTTCCTTCGGGGTGGCATGGAAAACGATGACGTCAAACCGTTCAGGCTTACTAATATCGTAACTGATTTTATTTATAATTAACCGATTGCCGTCCTGAATCGTTGGCATCATGGACTCCCCATAAACGATATATTGCTGAAATAAAAAACTTTTAATTAAAAACGCAATCACAAGGGCAACAGCGATCGCTTTGATCCAATCCCATAAACTGCTGCTTTTTTTCTTCTCTCCCATAGCTCACTTTCCTTTCAAACAGGAAACCCAATTGAATTGTTTTGTTCATTTTCATTATTGTAGGTTTTATACATTTTTAAACACGCAAATATACTATCACTGTACCATTATTTAAAGAAAAAATACAAGTTTGGGCACTTTCAAAAAGGCTTCTAACATTATCACATGATCTGGAAATATCCCTCTATCATGTAAAAAGCGCAACCTAAAAGGTTGCGCTTTTCTAATTTATCGATTAAGCAGGCTTCCTACATAACGTAACAGCTCATTAGCTGAGGTCGTCGTGTAGCCATGCTCATCCACAAGCCTCGCGATAACTTCGTTTACTTTTTTCAATTGGGCTTCATCCGGTGTTTTCGTTGATGTTGTGATTTTTACAACGTCTTTTAAATCAGCAAACAATTTTTTTTGAATTGCTTCGCGGAGCCGTTCATGCGAATTATAATCGAACTTCTTCCCTTTTCTCGCATAGGCGGAAATGCGGATGAGAATTTCTTCCCTGAACGCTTTTTTCGCATTTTCCGAAATACCGATTTGCTCTTCTATGGAGCGCATAAGTTTTTCATCCGGGCTCATTTCTTCTCCTGTTAACGGGTCGCGCAGCTTGTTTTTATTGCAATATGCTTCCACATTGTCCAGATAGTTATCCATCAATGTTTTTGCAGACTCTTCATACGAATACACAAATGCTTTTTGAACTTCTTTTTTCGCAATTTCATCGTATTCCTTGCGGGCAATAGAAATAAAATTAATATATCGTTCTTTATCTTCCTTTGTAATCGATGCATGATGGTCTAAACCGTCTTTTAATGAGCGAAGAACATCGAGTGCGTTGATCGATGGTATTTCTTTACGAATAATAGCGGACGAAATTCGATTGATGACGTAGCGGGGATCAATTCCGCTCATTCCTTCATCCGGGAATTCTTTCTTTAATTCTTCAAGATCGGCATGATTGTATCCTTCAACAATTTCGCCATCATATAAGCGCATTTTCTTCACAAGGTCCATGCCTTGCTTCTTTGAGTCTTTCAAACGGGTCATAACCGAAAATATAGCCGCCACTCTTAAAGCATGCGGAGCGATATGAACGTGGGCCATATCACTGGCTTTAATCATTTTTTCGTAAATGCGTTCTTCTTCTGAAACACGTAAATTATACGGAATGGCCATGACGATAATTCTTGAATGAAGAGCTTCATTTTTCTTATTAGCAATGAACGAACGATACTCTGCTTCATTGGTATGGGCAACGATTAATTCATCCGCGCTAATGAGCGCAAAACGTCCCGCCTTAAAGTTACCTTCTTGCGTAAGGGATAATAAATGCCATAAAAATTTCTCGTCGCATTTCAACATCTCCTGGAATTCCATCATTCCGCGGTTCGCCTTGTTTAATTCGCCATCAAACCGATACGCCCGCGGATCCGATTCTGACCCGTACTCCGCGATTGTCGAAAAGTCAATACTGCCTGTTAAATCGGCAATATCTTGCGATTTCGGATCAGATGGGCTAAATGTACCGATCCCTGTCCGCTTATCTTCGGAAAAGAAAATTCGTTCGACTAACACGTCTTCGATCCGATTATCATATTCTTGCTCTAATCGCATTGTATTTAATGGCGATAGGCTTCCTTCGATTCGAATTCCGTATTCTTTATAAAAATCTTCCCGCAAATGATGAGGAATTAAATGAAGCGGATCTTCATGCATCGGGCAGCCTTTAATGGCATAAACGGCGCCCTTTTCCGTTTTCGTATATTGTTCCAACCCTCTTTTCAAAAGCGTGACAATCGTTGATTTTCCCCCGGATACTGGACCCATTAGCAATAAAATACGTTTCCTGACATCAAGCCTTTTCGCAGCAGGATGAAAATATTCCTCAACGAGACGCTCAATGGCGTCCTCTAGCCCAAAAATCTCATTGCTGAAAAATTTATACACTTTCTGGCCATTTTCTTCCTCAATTCCGGCATCTTTTAACATATTATAGACTCTGGAATGAGCGGATTGGGCAACATAAGGACGTTCTTTTAAAATCTCAAGGTATTCTGCGAAGGTACCTTCCCAGGCTAGACGTCTTTCCTCTTCACGGTGCATTTGGATTTTGCGTAAAATATCCATAAGTACCCCCTTGCGTAATATTGGTGGTTCACCAATGTGTTAATCTACTTTATGCGAGGATGTCCTTAATCATTCGATGTCTTTACGATTTTTCCTTGGAATAAATTCAAAAAATAGAGAATTGTTAATCCTCCATTCACAGCGTCCTTTTTTTCGACTATAATTAAGCTAGAGATGGCCATACTATTTTTAAAGGAGGAGTAACGATGAGCTTTATCCTCATTTTAATTGTCATGTTAGCGTTTTTAACGGCTATTTTTACCGCGGGGTACAACGACCGCCCTGGAACAAAATAATACACGCTACATACAAAAACCGAAGTTGATCTCGAAAGATCCACTTCGGTTTTTAACTTTTAGATTAATTCAGGAAAATTTTGCTGCCTTAGTGCTTCATAAATTAAAATCGCAGCCGTATTGGATAAATTTAATGAGCGAATATTTTCGTTCATTGGTATGCGCAAACATCGCTCTTCATTTGCAAGACGCAGTTCTTCAGGCAACCCCGTCGTCTCTTTTCCAAAAACAAAAAAATAGTCAAGCTCAGGATCAGAATAATTAAAATCACTGTACGTGTTTGTACCAAATTTTGTTATATAAAAAAATTGGCCTTCTGGATAGGCAGTGAAAAAGTCCTCCAATGAGTCATAGTAATGGATATCTACGTGCTCCCAATAATCTAAGCCTGCCCGCTTTAATTGTTTATCATCCGTTGAAAAGCCGAGCGGCCTGATTAAATGTAATGATGTTCCAGTTCCGGCACAAGTTCTCGCAATATTTCCTGTATTAGCTGGAATTTGTGGTTGGTAAAGTACAACATGTAAAGCCAAAAAAGCTCACCTCTAATGTTTCCTTATTTCTCTTCTTACCAAACATTATAACACTTTTTTAAAAGATATAGCCTGGAAGAATGTTTGTCTTCTTAAGAAGATGAAACAATGCGGAAAAACTTATATTTAATATTTTCCGTATAAGCCGTTGAATCCTCATATCCCCAATATCTCATCCGGCTGTTTGTCGTATGGGCGTTGACAAGCGGTTCACCGACACTGTCTTTTCCTACTACAATCGTCGTATGGTCCCAGCGGCCATTCCCTTCAAAATCATAACAAATCACATCTCCGGGCATTAATTGATGGGCTGAAGAAACTTCTTGCGCCCTTAAGCCTGACCTGGATCCGCTTAAATGCCAGCGAAACGCATTAGCGACCGTCCAGCTAAAACTCCAGTTGTTTTGCCGAAACCACCATCCTTTTGTTCGAATCGTATGATCGGTCATGGGAATTCCTCCAGCATACAAGCATTGGGAAATATAATTCGTACAATCGACATCAAATGCTTTATATGCAGGATTAAATGTATTCCACCATCGCTCAGCGTACTTAACAGCCTCCAGCCGATTATATTCGAATTTCCGGTTAAAGGCAGGATCTATTTCCCGATCAATTTTAACCGTTTCTGACGGCTTTCCTTCAGGCGTTATCATCTCATCTGACACCATTACATCATCTATAAAAGTTGCCCTTCTCTCTTGCAATTGCTCTTCAATATAAAAATCAAAACCTTGCCGAATTAAATAACTGTAATGGACTAAATAATCGATCTGTTTCGTTTTTTCGATTGTTTGTTCCCTTAATACCCTTGCCTGAACGTTATTGTTTACAATATTCGCTTTCCGTTCTTCAAGCATTAGCTTTTTCCGCAAAAAACTTTCCCGCTCTCCTTCTTGTAAATAGCCTTCATGCGGTGTATCGGTATGAACCATCCATTCCGTTTGTCTTTGGATGTACTCTTTCAAATCATCAAACCACATAGTAAATTCCCCCGTCTATCATTGGTCATAATACAAACATATGTAAACGGGCAATAAAAAAAGAACCGTCGATTACGGCTCTTACGATGTTTTTTGATTTGATTTTCGTTCAATATTTAATAAAATTTCTTTTTTATCAAGTCCACCGCCATACCCAACGAGTGCGCCATTGCTTCCGATAACGCGATGGCATGGGATGACAATTGGGACAGGATTCTGGTTATTTGCGCTTCCTACCGCTCTTACCGCTTTTGGCGCACCGATGGCCTGAGCAATTTCTTTATAAGAACATGTTGTACCATAAGGAATTTTCCTTAATTGGTCCCAAACCTTTAACTGAAACGGGGTTCCAAACAAATCTAATGGAATATCGAAAGTTTCTAATGCTCCTGAAAAATAGCCCTCAATCTGCTCGATGACGGAGCGTAAACGATTGCCATCATGAATTAGTTCTCCTTTTAAATAATGTTTAGCCATCCATGATTCAAGCGAAGGCAAGTTTTCGTCTAATGTTCCAAACTCAATGCAGCAAACGCCGTTTTCCGTGGCCACAATCGTTAAAGGACCAATTAAGCTTTCCATTTCCTCATAATAGAGTAATGTCTTAATATTACACATAAAAATCCCTTCTTTAGCTCAGGTTAAAATTTCTTTTGCTTAAAGTCACCTTTAATTTTTTTCCTTAATCTCTATAGTAACGAACTTACACCGTCAATGCGATGATTATATTTCGCCTTTTTTCAACATTATTAAACCTTTTTCGATTTCTTTCTGTACATTTGTGTCCATTTCTTTCTTTTTCGCTTCAATTAATTGTTCTTTGATTCCTTCCCCCCCAATTTTACCTAGAGCCCATGCTGCTGTTCCCCGGATGACAGGACGAGGGTCTTCTTTCATCAAGTAAATTAGATCTTCATTTGCAGAGCCCTCTTTGAAATGTGCCAGAGCAATAATCGCATTACGCTGAATCGGTTTTTTTCCTCGCCAGGAACCGGAGATCTGTCCGAACTTTTCTTTGAACTCCTTATTGCTCATCCGAAGAAGAGGTTTTAATAGCGGCTTTGCCAATTCAGGATCAGGTTCCATTTCCGGGTGAAGGTGAAAATCCTTGCCTTTATTCTTTGGACAGACTGTTTGGCATGTATCACAACCATATAGGCGGTTTCCGATTTTGTTTCGATATTCATCCGGGAGAAAATCCTTTGTTTGTGTTAAAAATGCAATACATTTATTCGAGTCAAGCTGCCCGCCTTGAACAAGCGCACCTGTCGGACAGGCTTCCACACATTTATTGCACGTTCCGCACTGATCAACGGCAGGAACATCCGGAGGAAGGGAAAGATTCGTGAGCAATTCTCCTAGATAAACGTAGGAACCAAACTCAGGTGTAATAATGGCACAATTCTTCCCGCTCCATCCAATACCGGCGCGTTCAGCTACTGCCCGATCAGATAATTCGCCCGTATCAACCATCGATTTCACTTTCGCTTCCGGGTATTTTTGAATGATAAAAGCCTCTAAGAGACTGAGCTTTTCCCTTAAAATATAATGATAATCCTTTCCCCAGGAAGCCTTGCAAAAGACTCCTCTTCTCGCACCTTTTATACTTTTAGGAGGATTTTTTATTTTTGAAGGGTACGCTAGCGCAATTGAAATAATCGAGGCGGCACCGTCTAAAAGCAGCTGTGGATTCGTTCGCTTTTCAATATCGCTTTCTTCAAATCCTGATTGGTATCCAAGGTCTTGCTGAATTTTAAGCCGCTCTTTCAACTCATGAAAAACATCGGCAGAAGCAAAACCAATTTTGTCGATGCCAATTTCTTTACTATATGCAATAATTTCTTCTTTCAACTGGGCTCCTGTCATCTTAAGATCCTCCTTTCATATAAAAGTAAATAAACTATAGATTTATGTTAAAATATATACTAACATTTCACATTTGAGGTGAATTAGTAATGGTCGTAATTTCTGATGAAATAAAAGCACGTATACCTGATTTCAAATTGGGAGTGATTCAGTATAATGATATCGTGATTGGAGACTCCCCGCAAATGTTTAAAGGGAGATTCCAATTATTCCTAGAATCTTTAAAACTAGATAGCCAATCGGTGCAAGACCATGATTCAGTTAGAGAATGGAGAGCCATATTTAAAACGTTAGGCATCGATCCTTCCCGATATCGTCCCTCTTCCGAAGCCCTCCTGAGAAGAGCATATGGTGGCAAAGGGATCGGCTTTGTGAATTCTGCTGTCGATATCAACAACTTCTTTTCTTTAGAATATGGGATCCCTTTAGGCATATATAACGCCGGGAACATTTTCGGCGATATTGAAATACGGTTGGGAAAGGCTAATGATGAATACGAAGGGTTAAACGGCCGTTTAATGAATATGAATGGAAAACTACTTTCTTCGGACAGCTGCGGTGCTTTTGGCAGCCCAATAGTTGACTCGAAACGAACAATGATCAATGATTTGACATCGTCCGCGGTTCATCTTGTTTACGTTCGCCCTTCGATGAATGAAGATGAAGCGAAAAAATTGGTTCAAGCCATCGAAAAAATGTTTATTCAAATTCATGGCGGCCATTCTGAATCGTATATTGTCAAATAAAAAAGTGCAGGGCTTCATGTCAAACGAAGCCCTGCACTAAAACCTACAATACCTTGTTTTTATTATAGTCCCATTTTTCATAAATATAACTATTATTTTTATTTATGTTTTCAACGTTTTGCTTAATTGATTACTATCGTCAACTGAGTACACTTTTCCTTTTTTATCTTTGTAAATGATGTGCTTTTTTTCAAATTTGGTAGGAGAATCGATCCCGCAAGCGGCTGCCAAATTAAATAACCCTGATCGTAGCGATATAACATAATTGCATGTTCGGTATAACTTTTCTTCAATACTCAATGCCTTTTGCAATTTCGGATGGGTTGTCGCCACCCCAACCGGGCAGTTATTCGTATGGCATTGAAGTGACATAATACAGCCCACAGAAATCATAAATCCCCTCGCAACATTTACTAAATCAGCTCCCATCGCAAGCGCGACTGCAATCCGGTCAGGGGTAACCAGTTTACCAGACGCAATAAGTTTGACCCGATCACGGATTTCATATTTCCTCAATAATTCATCGACAATAAGTAAAGCGGATTTAATGGGAAGACCAGCGGAATCAGCCAGTTCTTGATAGGTTGCCCCTGTTCCACCTTCACCGCCATCCACTGTAATGAAGTCGGGTCCTTTGCCACTATTGGCCATAATAGCGATCATGTTCTCTAACGAATCAATATCACCGACAACGATTTTAATTCCTACAGGCTTTCCTCCGACATCCCTTAGCCTTTCAATGAAGTCAAACATTGTTTCAGGACTATCAAATTCATTAAAGCGGTTTGGACTGTCTACCGTTTTCCACGGTTCAATATTCCGCATTTCAGCAATTTCCGGCGTTACTTTTTCACCATCAACATGCCCGCCTCTCGTTTTTGCCCCTTGAGCTAATTTCAGCTCAAACGCCTTCACCTGTTCAATTTCACTTTTACGCTTAAATTCTTCCCACGAAAACTGGCCGTCCTTTGTCCGAACACCAAAAAGCCCTGGCCCAATTTGCATGATAATATCGACTCCGCCTTTTAAATGGTATTTCGATAAACCGCCTTCGCCTGTATTCATCCATGTTCCACCGGCTAAACCAAGTCCCCTCGATAAAGCGGTAATCGCCCTGTCCCCGAGGGCGCCAAAGCTCATGGCGGATTGACCAACTAACCCTTTCAGCTTAAAGGGATACTTACATGTCTGTTCGCCGATGATGATCGCCTCGTCATCCGTCAAATAATAGGGGTCTACCTCTACATCTATCCGGTGCTCTTTTCGTTTAAATAAATTTTCATTATCAATTTTGTACACTTTTGTTTTTATTTTTTGGCCGTTATCGATTTTCAACTCTTTCCGCTGTTTTGGAAATAACGTATTTCGGATAAAATAGCCTTCTTCTTCAAAATCTCTCATTGACCCAAAGCCAATCATTCGTTCATTGTATTTTCCAGCCTTTACGATATGCTGATAGTCATTTCGCGAAAAAGGTTTTCCTTCGTTATCATTGTTATATAAATATTGTCGTAGTTCAGGGCCGATTTTCTCAACAATGTACCTTATCTTCCCGAGAACAGGAAAATTTCTTAGCACGGAATGCTCTTCTTGTCTTGAATCTACGTAATACATCCATAAAATAAATCCAGCTGGAATAAAAATAACGAGAGCTAAAATGACAATTACGCTAATGACAAGATACCCTGTAACAGTCATAACATGCCTCCTTCAATTTTCGAACGATATTCAAAAAGCTATTGTTCCACCCTATGTAAAAACTTTTTTTCTAGACCTGCTTGTTTTTAAAAGATCCGCACTTACTATTCAATGCCCTAAATTAAAGGAAGCAAAACATGGGTAAAATAAAAAAGACCCTCAACGATCTCGTCAAAGGTCTTTGGTCCTATGTAAATGGTACCAGTGGTGGGAGTCGAACCCACACTCCCGAAGGAACACGATTTTGAGTCGTGCGCGTCTGCCAATTCCGCCACACTGGCATATTAATTAATAAGCTACATATATTCAAAAATGGTGCCGAGGGCCGGACTCGAACCGGCACGGTAGTCACCTACCGCAGGATTTTAAGTCCTGTGTGTCTGCCAATTCCACCACCCCGGCATGGGGAATATATGTATTGGAGGCGGCACCCGGATTCGAACCGGGGGATAAGGGTTTTGCAGACCCGTGCCTTACCACTTGGCTATGCCGCCAAAACATGATGGAGCGGAAGACGGGATTCGAACCCGCGACCCCAACCTTGGCAAGGTTGTATTCTACCACTGAACTACTTCCGCAAATAAATTGGCTGGGCTAGCTGGATTCGAACCAACGCATGACGGAGTCAAAGTCCGTTGCCTTACCGCTTGGCTATAGCCCAATAATATGGGGCGACTGATGGGAATCGAACCCACGAATGTCGGAACCACAATCCGATGCGTTAACCACTTCGCCACAATCGCCATATGGCAGGGGCAGCAGGAATCGAACCCACACCAAAGGTTTTGGAGACCTTTGTTCTACCTTTAAACTATGCCCCTATTATCAATAGGAAAATAAATGGTGGAGGGGGACGGATTCGAACCGCCGAACCCTGAGGGAGCGGATTTACAGTCCGCCGCGTTTAGCCACTTCGCTACCCCTCCATTAGAGACAAATACTATTTTACAAGATATTTATTCATTTTTCAAGAAGAAATTTTTATCACTTCTTGAAAAGAAACAGTGATTGATGGTGCCGACTAGAGGACTTGAACCCCCAACCTACTGATTACGATTCAGTTGCTCTACCAATTGAGCTAAGTCGGCGAAGCAATAATGATGTTCAACCAATACCGTTGTCTCTTCCTCTGCAAGAAGTTACTTTGCAGCAGCCTGCGTCGAGACAAGTCGTAGCACAATCGAAGAAGTAATGCTCCTTGCTCTATCAATTGAGCTAACTCTGCTCAAAATGGTGGCTCGAGACGGAATCGAACCGCCGACACGAGGATTTTCAGTCCTCTGCTCTACCGACTGAGCTATCGAGCCAATTGATTTAATATTAAAAATAACTTTTAGAAATGGCGGACCCGACCGGGATCGAACCGGCGATCTCCTGCGTGACAGGCAGGCATGTTAACCACTACACCACGGATCCATTATGTATAAATTCTTTTTGGTTGCGGGGACAGGATTTGAACCTGCGACCTTCGGGTTATGAGCCCGACGAGCTACCAGACTGCTCCACCCCGCGATGATATGAAAGTTAACGGACGATGTCAAGACTGAAGACTGTCTCTTCCTCTTCCAGATTCGCTTCGTGGTTTAATGCGTCGAGACAACTCGTAGTAACTCACGATGTTATGCTCGTTGCTCCACCCCGCGATGATATTTCGTATATATGGTGGAGGATGACGGGATCGAACCGCCGACCCCCTGCTTGTAAGGCAGGTGCTCTCCCAGCTGAGCTAATCCTCCAATATTGAAATGGTGACCCGTACGGGATTCGAACCCGTGTTACCGCCGTGAAAGGGCGGTGTCTTAACCGCTTGACCAACGGGCCATTATTTAATGGCGGAGAGCAAGGGATTCGAACCCTTGATACGGGGTTGACCGTATACACGATTTCCAATCGTGCTCCTTCGACCTCTCGGACAGCTCTCCAATGGCTCCACAGGCAGGACTCGAACCTGCGACCGATCGGTTAACAGCCGATAGCTCTACCACTGAGCTACTGTGGAATAATGAAGCCTGGCAGCGTCCTACTCTCACAGGGGGAAGCCCCCAATTACCATCGGCGCTGAAGAGCTTAACTTCCGTGTTCGGTATGGGAACGGGTGTGACCTCTTCGCCATCGCCACCAAGCCTTACGGTTTGCGTTTCTGACAAACCTTTTTATGTAGTTTGAGGTGTTCCCTCAAAACTAGATAACGTGTATTGTCCAAACG
>NZ_JBBHZM010000023.1:0-61710 GCF_049843615.1 Fictibacillus sp. Mic-4
ATATATGATTTGAGATTTTATCCATTTGGATTTTATATTATCTTTGGTGCGGTCGAGAGGACTCGAACCTCCACGGGGTTGCCCCCACTAGCCCCTCAAGCTAGCGCGTCTGCCATTCCGCCACGACCGCATATAATTATTTAAAAGGTGGTGCGGGTGAAGGGACTCGAACCCCCACGTCAAAGACACTAGATCCTAAGTCTAGCGCGTCTGCCAATTCCGCCACACCCGCAATATTTGGATGTAATTGAAACGCTTAAAGTTTGGTTCATTTCATTTTAAATAAATGGTGAGCCATGAAGGACTCGAACCTTCGACCCTCTGATTAAAAGTCAGATGCTCTACCGACTGAGCTAATGGCTCATAGATGAATATTCGATGAAGACACTTATTCGATTCCCTGCCTCTTCCTCTCCCGGCAATGTTTGCCGCAGGATGCACCGAGACAACTCGAAGCGAATTCGCGAAGTTTTGCTCGCGACCGATCTTGTAACTCATTAAAAATCGCTCATTACTGAGCAATTCATTCATAAAAAATGGCTGGGCTAGCTGGATTCGAACCAACGCATGACGGAGTCAAAGTCCGTTGCCTTACCGCTTGGCTATAGCCCAACATCATGGCGGACCCGACCGGGATCGAACCGGCGATCTCCTGCGTGACAGGCAGGCATGTTAACCACTACACCACGGATCCAAAATATAAGCTTGTCCTAATAGAATGAAATGGTGACCCGTACGGGATTCGAACCCGTGTTACCGCCGTGAAAGGGCGGTGTCTTAACCACTTGACCAACGGGCCACTATGGCAGAGAAGAAGGGATTCGAACCCTCGCGCCGCGTTAGCGACCTACTCCCTTAGCAGGGGAGCCCCTTGAGCCACTTGGGTACTTCTCTGTGTGAATGGCTCCACAGGCAGGACTCGAACCTGCGACCGATCGGTTAACAGCCGATAGCTCTACCACTGAGCTACTGTGGAATATTTTTTTCGAGACAATTAATATTGTACTCACTTCAGTTTTGTTTGTCAACTGTCTTTTTGATTTTTATTTTCGCTCTTAACGACTTGCTCCGTTAGCGACTTTTATAATCTAACATATTGATCAACCGTCCGTCAACACCTTTTTTAAAAAAAGATGAGGTTTTCTTAAATTGCACATGAATAATGGTGAAATGTAAAGAAGGGCGTTTATCCGATTATCATAATGAGCGATTCGTATATGCAAAACACCCTTTGTTCTGCTTAATGATGAACAAGTTTTTCACGATTCAGTTTTGGCAAGTAATCCTTGCCTTAATGGGCCATTACACCGTCCGCATCTATACCTTGCAAGGTTTATTCTTCTTTTTCTCCTATACTTTTCATTGCAGACGGTACACAGATAAAGGTATTTATACGTTTCTTTCTTCTTTTGCGACGGGAGTGCCTTACAATAACGGGATCCTCCCACTTGCTTTAATAACCGTTTGAAATCCTGGTCCTTATGTTTATATCCTTTCCCTTCAAGATGAAGATGATAATGGCAAAGCTCATGTTTAATTATCCCTATTAACTCATCCATCCCATGTTCTATATATTGCTTTGGATTGATTTCAATATCGTGTGATGACAAAAGGTATCGACCGCCTGTTGTTCGGAGCCGCTTGTTAAACCTTGCTTCATGCCTAAAAGGCTTGTGAAAACATTCATTCGATATGTTCTTCACTAACATTTGTAATTCGTGTTGTTGCATCATCAAACTCCTTTATTTAAAGTTTTCGTTCACGTTAACAAGCATAGGTACATAAACTAAAGCACAACACATAACCTGGGAGGTGTGTTATATGCCTACATGGTTCAAAAAACAATTGCGCCGCGCCTATTATCGAAAAGACCGGTATCAAATCGTCTTGCTTAATCAATGCTGGTTTTTTTATAACCAAAAGCACTACTCATAACCAAAATTATAAGTAGTGCTTTCCGTTTTTATTTTTTCGTTTCCGGTTCAAGCATTGTCAGGGCGACGCGTCCTTTTTGAATATCAACATCGTCAACCCAGACCGTAACGACTTGTCCAACTGCTACAACGTCCATTGGATGTTTAACAAATTTACGAGCTAATTTTGAAATATGAACAAGCCCATCCTGCTTTACGCCGATGTCTACAAAAGCTCCGAAATCAACAACATTACGAACAGTTCCCTGTAGTTCCATCCCCTTTGTTAAATCTTCAAGCTTTAAGACATCGGTTTTCAACAACGGTTTCGAAAGCTCTTCACGCAAATCCCGTCCTGGTCGAGAAAGTCCGTCAATGATATCCAACAATGTCGGCTCTCCAATCTGCAATTTCTCAGCAAGAAGCTTTACGTCCGCTTTTTTAAGCTTTTCGCTTAGTTCCGGACTGCCGATGTCATTAATATCAGCATTCATCTCTTTTAAAAGCTGCAGAGCCTCTTTATAGCTTTCCGGATGGATTGCCGTTTGATCAAGCGGCTGTTCTCCATCTATGATGCGTAAAAAGCCAATACATTGTTCGTATGTTTTAGCACCAAGCCGCGGAATGTGTTTCAACTCGGCTCTCGTTGTAAATTTACCTTTTTCTTCACGATGCTTTACGATATTTTGCGCAACAGATTTGGATAACCCGGAAACGTATTGCAAAAGAGATGGTGAAGCTGTATTGACATTTACGCCTACCTGGTTAACGGCGGTTTCAACAACGAATGTTAACGATTCATTTAGCCTTTTTTGTGAAACATCGTGCTGGTATTGACCAACTCCTACTGATTTTGGATCAATTTTCACAAGTTCTGCAAGAGGATCTTGAAGCCTTCTCGCTATGGAAATCGCGCTTCGTTCTTCAACTTGCAAATCCGGAAATTCTTCTCTTGCAACAGAAGAAGCAGAATAAACACTTGCCCCAGCTTCATTGACAATCATATACGAAACCGGCCGATCCGCTTTTTTAATCGTATCCGCGATAAATTGTTCTGTTTCCCTTGATGCCGTTCCATTTCCGATGGCAATGACATCGATGTTGTACTTTTGAATGATATCTAGAACGACTTTTTCTGATTTTTCCACTTCGGACTTCGGCGGTGTCGGATAGATGGTTACAATGTGAAGCATTTTTCCTGTTTCATCCACGACTCCAAGCTTACATCCTGTTCGATACGCGGGGTCCACTCCGAGAACGATCTTTCCTTTTAACGGTGGTTGCAATAGGAGGTTACGCAGATTTTCTGAAAAAATGTGTATAGCTTGCTCTTCTCCTTTGTCTGTCAACTCTGCTCGAATTTCTCGTTCGATCGAAGGAGCAATCAATCGTTTATATCCGTCTGCCAGCGCCTCTTCTACAAAAGGCTTTGCCTCGGATAGAGTATTTTTAATAATTTTTTTGGACAATCTCTCCACTATTTTTTCTTCTGGCGCTTCAATCGCAACCTTCAATATGTCTTCCTTTTCACCCCGGTTTACAGCCAGAATCCGATGAGGAACGATTTTTTGGACAGGTTCCGAGTATTCATAATACATTTCATAGACACGCTTTTCGTCTGCGTCTTTATTTTTAACCGTTGTCCTGACAATTCCTTCATTATATGTAAGATGGCGTATCCATTTCCGTGTTTCCGCATCATCAGATACCCATTCAGCAATAATATCTTGAGCTCCCTTAAGAGCATCTTCAATTGTTAAAACTTCTTTTTCTTCAGATAAGTACTTTTGCGCTTCTTTTTCTACGTCGATCTGGCTTTTTTGTTCCAACAACCAGTCCGCAAGCCCCCCGAGCCCTTTTTCTTTAGCAATTGTCGCTCTTGTCCTTCGTTTCTGCTTGTATGGCCGATACAGGTCTTCGACTTCTTGAAGCTTTCCGGCTTTTTCGATCGCTGCTTTCAATTCATTCGTCAGCTTGCCTTGTTCTTCGATTAATCGTATGACCTCCTCCTTACGTTCACTTAAATTCCGGGCATAATTCCATTTATCCATGATCTCTTTAATTTGAACTTCATCCAGTCCGCCTGTCAGTTCTTTTCGATAGCGGGCGATAAATGGCACTGTATTGCCTTCGTCTAACAATCCAATCACATTTTGAACTTGCTTTGCTTTTACCCCTAGCTCTTTTGCAATACTAGAAAAGGTTTCATCCGTTTTCTCGATCGTTTTCTCCAATGAAAAAGCCCCTTTCGTTCAAAGGTAAGAAAGTTCAAATTGGCACCAACCCAATTTAAACCATTCTGACCTCTGGCCTCTGAATCAAAAGAAAAACGGTGTCATGTATTCTTTTGATTAATATATGTTCTCATTATACATCATGCAAGTGCCTGTATAAAAACCTGGCTTTCAAAACACAAAAAACGTTAAAGAAACAAAATTGTGTTTCCTTAACGTTTTTAACCGAATTTCATTTTGCCTATTAGGCATGTTGCGTCATCACTAAAATCTTGAACAAAATTTCCGATAGACTGGATTGATTTCACCGGCGAATCTAAATCTCTTAAAAGATATTTATTTTTCGATTGAATGTCAAACCCGTCAGAATAAATAATAAAAGAAAGTTCATTCGATAGATCGAACTGTTGAAGGCGAAACGGAAATGGCCTTCCCGATAAAAAACCCGGCGTAGGCATTGGATATTGTATTTTGTCATTTTTCCCTGTAAAGAAAAAACGTATATTCCCAACACCCGAAAAATAAACAGTTTTTCTCTCATAATCAATTTTAAAAATCGAAAGGACGGCACCTCTCGTATTTTTTAACTTCCGATTGCTGAGATCCATCAAGTCATAAATATCTTGAAAATGGTTTTCTTTGATGATTTGAATAGCAGTTTCAGAAGCTTCTTTCGCCATCGATCCGCTTCCAAGACCATCAGCGAGCGCACAGATGAAGTATCGATCTGTTTCTTCTATAAAAAAACTATCTCCGCAATGCTCGTTTCCTTTTTTGGATGTTTGGAAAACCGCAACATCGAGTTTGTCATAGGAGTATTGTTGAATCATTTCAAAGCCTCCGACGGCTCAATTTGAATCGCTTCCCGGAGCTTCTCTAACGCTCTTCGTTGCAGGCGTGACACGTGCATTTGAGAAATATTCAATTTTTCGCCGGTTTCTTTCTGGCTTAAGTTTTCAAAATAAGTGCATTTTAAAATTTCTTGTTCGCGCTCTGATAATACTTTAAACGCCTTTTCCAACACCATTTGTTTATCGACCCGATTATACCCTTCTTCCTGGGATCCGACTAAATCAAGAATCGTTACCGTACTGCCTTCCTGATCTGCTTCAATCGTACTATCAACAGATAACGATTGATAACTTTTCCCCATCTCCATTGTTTCTAACACTTCTTCTTCCGTTACATCCAAATAATCAGCAATTTCTTGTATTTTTGGAGAACGTTGAAGTTTATTTGTCAGTTCTTCTACCGTCTTCCGAATCCGGGGGCCAAGCTCTTTAATTCGTCTTGGAACATGAACGCTCCACGTTTTATCGCGAATAAAGCGTTTAATCTCACCAATAATCGTCGGGATGGCAAACGACTCAAACGAACGCCCAAAACTCGCATCATACCGGCGAAGCGCGCCCAATAATCCAATCATTCCAACTTGAACTAGATCTTCATGGATCCCTTTTCCTTTTGAAAATTTCCGGGCTAATGAATGCACAAGATCCTCATATTGATGAACCAGCTTTGTTTGGACCACATCATTTTCCGGGTCTTTTTGAAGTGCTTCAATCCATTTATAAATTTCTTCTTTATTGTGTTGGTGCTTCCGAGGTTCTGTTGACATGCTCGGACACCTCATCTCTGTGAAGATACTTCGTCATCATGACGACCACTCCAGCTTCACCACTAATTTCGACTTTGTCCATTAGTGTTTCAATTAGGAATAGGCCTAACCCTCCTTCATTTAATTGTTCAATGGACTTTCCATGAACCGGTCCAAGCGAGTTCGTAATTGTATCTAGATCAAAGCTTTTGCCATTATCCATGACCATAATTTCCAGCCGGTCCCCAAACATCGCGCAGCCAACTTTCACCTGTCCTTCCTCGGAACTGCTATAAGCATGGCTGACCGCATTCGTACATGCCTCAGAAACGGCGATCTTAATGTCTTCAATTTCATCAAAAGAAAAACCCATTCGATTGGCAATACCCGAAATGGTTAACCGTACGATTCCGACATATTCCGGTTTAGCCGGGACCGTCATCTCGATAAAATCAGAGGCTCTTTTCATCTTGCCTCCCCCTTTACCCCGTTGTCTAAATCAATCACTTCAGTTAAGCCGGTAATTTCAAACAATCGGCGGACGCGGTTGGTAGCCCCAGAAAGTTTCAACGTGCTCCCGCTTTTCTTTGTTGCTTTCATGGCGCCGACAAAAATTCCGAGGCCAGTACTGTCCATATAATTGACTTGCTGCAAATCAATGATGATTTTCTGCTCTCTTTTTTCCGTTATTGGAAATAAAACTTCTCTTAATTTAGGTGCTGTATATGCATCGATTTCCCCATTTAAAGAAATCTCGTGTGTTTCATTCGTTTGTTTATGTTGAATGTCTAAGTTCATATATTTCCCTCCAGGATATGTTTCTTAATCCGTATAAAAGCTTATTACCCTGATATCGCATTCTCTAAACTCGTTTTAAAACAATCAATGTAAAATCGTCACGAAGTTCAAATTCTTGCAATTTCTCGAGTTCATAAAATACACGGTCAACTATTTGCTGTGCAGGCAAATGCATATTTTCCCGAATTAACTCGATAATTTCCTGCCTTTCAATAAAGCCTTTTTCGGTCCGGCATTCCGTCACGCCATCTGAAAGGAGAATAATCATATCGCCCGGTTCAACCTTTTTTTCAAACTCTTTATAACTCACCGTTTTTGAAACGCCTAAAACAAGGCCTTTAGCGAACAGATCATGAAATTTATCTTCTTTTTTACTATAAAAAAAGCCTGGTTCATGACCGGCGCTCGAATAAAACAACATATGTTTAGTAGGGTCATATACCCCATAAAACATCGTAATGAACATGCTTGGGTTAACGTTTTGCTCGACGACTCTGTTTAAATTTTCAAGCAGTAAATTCGGCTTTATGCAGTGCTGGGACAAACTATCCATCGCGTATTTAATCATCGACATTGACATCGCAGCAGGAATTCCTTTTCCGATAATGTCGGCGATTGCCACACTGAGATTCGCGCCATCGTTCATAAAATTATAATAATCACCGTTCATTTTTTTCGCCGGCACGCTAATGACCCCTATATCGAGGCCATCAAACGTCGGAGGGTCACCTAATATGAGATTTTGTTGCATTGTCGCTGCCACTTCAATTTCTGATTCAAGTTGGCGCTGGCGGGATTTTAAGCTCTGGTGTTCCCGGTAAGCAAACCCATAGCCAACCATAACTTCGAGAAGAAAATCAAACGAATCTTTCAGTTTTTCACTCATGTCAGGAAATAACTCTTGCATGACTTGAACATGTTGGCTCACTAAATCTTCGGGGGGAATTTGTTGTTCAATTAATTTTCGGCTAAATTGCTGGCCTCGATATAAAGCCGTTTCGCTTTTTTCTTTTAAATAGGTTGTTAATATTGTTTTGTAGCGTTCTTTTGTTCGATTATTACTGCCTGGATTACTGTTGTTCTTCACTTGCAACACTCCTAACGAATCCATTTCGTTGCAATGATTTCAGTTCCTACATTGACGCTTGAATCAATGGAAAACTCGTCCATTAACCGTTTCACTCCCGGCAAGCCCGCTCCTAATCCTCCTGAAGTCGTATAGCCGTCTTCCATCACTTTTCGAATATCGCGTATCCCCGGACCTTTATCAGTCGCAATGATTTTCAGCCCTTTTTTACCCATTTCTTCAACCGCTTCAATACAAACTTTGCCGTGCCCTGCATACAAATAAATATTCCTGGCAAGCTCGGAGATGGCGGTTGTAATTCGTGCTTGATCAACCGTTCCGAACCCTAATTCCTTAGCCATATTTCGCCCTAACTGTCTTGCGCTTACAATATCCCACTCATTGCGCACTTCTACACAGGATTGGATGCTCATCATCACTCCTCCAGTTCCAGCCGCAATTTATCGAGTCCTTGTTCAAGGTCAAGCGCAGTGGGAACCTCTCTCATTGAAATCCCTAAATCGATTAAAGTAATCGCAACAGCAGGTTGAATCCCCGTAAGCATAACCTGTGCACCCATTAGCTTCGACATCCGAACGACATCGCCAAGTACTTTAGCTATAAAAGAATCAATCATGTCAACCGATGTTAAATCAATGACAACACCTTTCGCTCCTGTATCGTGAATCCGCTTAAGCAAATCTTCCTGAAATTGCAATGCGGTTTGATCATCAAGTTCAACTTGAATGGAAATTAGCAAGTATTCATGCATTTTTAAAATAGGAATTCGCATTGATATCACCCCTATTTCTTTAGTAACTGTTGATTGGTTATTTCTAAAGCATGTTCGATTCCTTTTAAAAGCGTACTTTTGGTTGGGAAATAGCTTAAATCAATTCCTAAGCTAATGATCGTTTGGGCAATTTCCGGACGAATCCCGACAAGAATGCATGTCGCTCCAAGAAGGCGAACGGCATCTGCAGCTTGAATGATATGGTGGGCGACCATTGTATCTACAACCGGAACACCGGTAATATCGATAAGAACGACTAAAGAGCGGTTTTTAATGACTCCATCGAGCAAGTTTTCCATAATTAACTTTGCTCGCTCGGTATCAATCGTACCGATTAAAGGCATAACTGTAATGTTTTCAAGAACGGGAATAACTGGCGCGGATAATTCCATTAACGCTGTTTTCTGTACGGAAACCGTCTTTTCCCAGAAAAGCGAAGATTCCTCTACCACTTCATTGAGCAAAGGGTCGATTAAACGATCGACATGCTGATAAATATCTATCGCTTTTTCTTTCTTCACATCTTCTTGTAAAAGAACATCCAAAATGACACGCCGGAACGTTTGCAATCCTTGAGTCAAAAATTTAAGCGGCATATTCAGCTGCAATACTTTATCAAAAAAACGGTGGAGTGTTTGATCTTTTTCAATATCATTTTGATTGATATACCGGATCATCATATCTAAAAACTCTTCATTTAATTGTTCGAACATATCGGGGGTTATTTTGGAGGAAATACATAGATTTTTTAAAGTACTGAGTTCATTTTTCCATTTTTGCGCAATCACATCTCGCTTATTTGAACTAATATCATTAATCATGTTACGCATGAATTTGCAACCTCCATAAGACAATAGTAGCCTAATGTTATTATTTCATGTTCGCCAATTTCTTGCAATCTTTTGAATACAACTGACGATTTTTGTTATGTAATCGTAATCGTCAGTACAATCATTGCACCGCAAATTTTATCCAGGACGTCAAATCAGAAACAGCGAAAAACGGATTCTCTGAAAATAAATAAAACCGAAGCGGAAAGATTCATTTCCGCTTCGGTTGTTCGTTTAAAAGTCAATAAGGCCAAGACTGATTTGCAACGCTTCGTCTACTCTGCGCATCATATCCTCATCAAGATGCGTGATCTTATCCGTTAACCGTTGCTTATCAATGGTCCGGATTTGTTCAAGCAATATAACCGAATCACGTTCAAAACCGTATTTCTTTGCATCGATTTCAACATGTGTCGGCAGTTTCGCTTTTTGAATTTGAGCGGTAATGGCCGCAACAATAACAGTGGGACTAAATCGATTTCCGATATCGTTTTGGATTACCAGGACGGGCCTTATTCCTCCTTGCTCAGAGCCAACCACAGGGGATAGGTCTGCAAAATAAACGTCACCACGTTTAACAATCAATTATTACACCCCGCTCACTAAGCGGCCTACCGTATGATTAGCTTCCTCCTCTAAAAGAAAGGCTTCTGATGCGATGTTTAGATTGATTTTCGCCATCTCCATATAACCCTGTCTCATAGATTCGCGAATATGACGCTTCTTCCGTTCACGCAAATACATTTTTGTTGCTTGATGGATAAACTCGCTGCGGTCCAAATTTTCGCTTTTAATAATACGGTCTACCTCACTCACAATTTGTTGGGGTAGATTAATAACAATTCTTTTTGTGTTCATTAATTCGGACACACCCTACACCTCCAGCGCAAAGCTTGCTACGATCAGATTCATTTTTCAACTCATATAATATTACCATTAGGTATGAGCCAATGCAAAGTGATTTTCTAAACTAATTATTCTTCAACTTTTTTAATACTCCTTCTAATATTCTGCTAAAAATTTTAAATTACATTCATATTTTCTAAAATTCGACCTGTCTTTTTTACATTTTTTTATATATGCGCGGAACTCTTGCCGTTATTAGACAGGGAATTTCATAGTTGATCGTGCCTATTTGTTTTGCAAGTGAGTCGATGGTGATCTCCTCTTTCCCCTGCCGTCCGATCATTGTCACGAGTTCACCGATCTTCATCTCATAAGGCAGGCGGACCATGCATTGATCCATGCAAATTCGGCCGACGATCGGCACCTTCACGCCGCCCGCAATAACATGCCCGCCCTCGGCATAACGTCTCATCCATCCATCAGCATAACCGATTGGTATCGTACCAATCCATTCTTCACCTTTAGCTGTATAGGTGGCACCGTAACTAACCGTGTCTCCAGCTTGAATTTTTTTTACATGTATAAGCCGGGAATGAAGGCTGAAGGCTTCTTTCAAGGAGACCGGAAGCACCTTCTTTAACTCAGGTGAAGGGGACAAACCGTACATCGCAATCCCAACGCGGAAAAGGTTAAAAGGAGCATCAGGGAAGCGAAGCGTTGCTGCACTGTTCGCACAATGTACAAACGCCGGTTCAACTCCCCATTCTTTTAGCCAACCAACCATCTCCCTGAATTTCGTCAATTGCTGTTCAACTAATGGAGAATCCAGTTCATCCGCAGTTGCAAAGTGCGTAAATATGCCTTCAATGATAAGCTTATCGTTTGGCATAAGAAGATCAATTAATTGTTTCACTTCTTCTTTTTCACGTAGACCAATTCTTCCCATGCCCGTATCCAATTTAATATGAACATTTATACGATTATCTGAAGGAAGGTGTTCGAGCGCTTCTCTCACCCACTCCGATTGAAAAACAGTAAGGGAAATTTGATAGTTGCTGGCAATCGCTACGTCCTGGGGCCGCACTCTACCGAGAACAAGTATCGGGGCTTTTATCCCGGCTTCCCGCAAACTAATCGCTTCATCCAAAAGCGCAACCCCGAGAAAGCTTGCCCCGGCTTCAAGCGCCCGTTTAGCGACTTCAACGGCACCATGGCCATATCCATTTGCTTTTACAACCGCCATAACGTGTGCTTTTGGGGTGAGTATTGCTTTGATAGAACGAATATTATGTTCGATACATGTGAGGTCAATTTCAGCCCATGTATCCCTATAAAACTTCTGCTCATTCACTCTTATCTCTCCCTCACATCTCAACACTTACATATATATCTTAAAGTGATAAGAACTATTCCATTCATTTTATTTTACCTTATGAAATAAGAAATGTGGAAGGGATTTGTTTTTTTTCTCTCAAACATAAGTAAGAAAAACGCAAACGCGTTTTTCTTACTTGGAAACATGTTCATAAACGGAACGGGCAATCGATATTAATTCTTCTTGTTTTAATGTTGTCGATGCAAGAAAATAATCGATGCCGTTATGTGTCCATGAAATCGAATTGGTGTCCATTGCCCCAATCGTAAATCCGAGATCAACCGGTTCGCCTTCAGGAATGGATACATGCTGTTGTGTCGGTACAACATCCACTTTTTGCTCAATAAGGGTAAACGATTTCTTTTCATTTTCATCGCTATAGGATAGAACGACTTTAGAGCCTTCTTCGGTTTTAACCGTTTTTTCCTTTTGAGCCTTAAGTCCAAGCGTATCATTTGGATAAACGGTCTCCATCGGTTTTGAATCTTCTCCAAGCGTTGGCAATTCCAATTGTGCTCCCGTCATATTTGTTTGCATATCGAATGCGTTTTTATCAAACTTCGGATCGAATTGAACATTTGTAAAGTCGAGCTTTACAATTTCATGTTCATCCTTATCCATGACACGAACTTGTTTTGGACTTAAATCTTTGGAGATCGTAATTTCCTGTTGGTACAAGTTTTTGTTTTGATAATGTGTTTTCGTATGGAACACATACGAGTCTTCTTTCTTTTTAAAACTTCTCGTGGAATCGTTTAAAATGTCAGATACGAGCGACTCTACTAAATAAATTTGGCTGTTATTTTCCGGCCAGTCACTGTCAAAACGAAAGCTTTTGTTTAAAGCTGGCGTCAGCACAAACACACCGTCTTTGTTTCTAAGAATCATTTGACTCTGGTCTTTTTTGGCGTTCTTCAGATTGACCCGATAAAAGTTCGGCTTTTTATACCAGATCTCGAGTGAATACTTGACAGGCTTTTCTCCTGTTTGGAGCGTCATCGTTGCATTCGCTTTATACCCGCTCATCTTATCGATTTTTTTGCTTAATGATTGAACGACATCGTCCTGACTTTTCGCTCCGCACCCCGCCAATGCGAATATGAATAGCAACGCCATCAACACAATTGACAGTGTCTTCTTCATTTTCCCATCCCCTTTGTCCCATATTTTCGACAAAGAAGGGTTTCTATTTCTCGCAACCTTGATGAACAGCTCACATCATTTGAAGATATTGTTCTTTCGATTCGAACATTTCTTCAGTTTGAGTCCTAACGTTGACTCACTAAACTTGAAACTGTCATTTTTAAGCGCGATACATAGCCCCTCCTGACCGCATTACAATATATGAGACCAGATGGGACAATATGCAGACTAGCATGACAGGCTTTCTAAAATTACTTGCGCTACCGCAAAGTCCTTTGAATGAGAGATCGATAAATGCGCGACGTACTCGTTTTCAGGACGGCTAACGATCGGTTTTCCGTTCTCATCTTTTGCAATTTCAATATCACGAAAGCTAAGATCCTTTCCGATGCCGGTTCCTAATGCTTTTGAATAAGCTTCCTTGGCAGCAAAACGGCCAGCGAGAAATTCCGCTTGCCGATGACCGGATAAGCCGTGGAAGTCTTTCAGCTCCCGATCCGTTAATATCCGATCCGCAAAGCGGGGCTGTTTTTCATATGTTTTTTTGACGCGGGAAATCTCAACAATATCAATTCCTGTTCCAATGATCATCAACATGTCCTCTTTCTTTTAAAATGATTGTTTCGCTCCTAATCCGTGCATAATAAAAGCGATCGTTCGCTCTATCTCTTTTTCATCATCCCACCTGGCATCAGGCAGAAGAATATATTTCGCCAATAAATAGCCGACAATGCTTGATACCGTTAATCGAATGACGGAATTAGACGGCATATCGATAAGTTCGCCTTTTTTTTGGAAGTGTTCGACAACCCGCTTGAAGCGCTCATACAATTTTTTTGCAATATGTTCCATAAAAAGTTCTTTTAACTCAGGATGAAATGGGATTTCCTGCAACAAAATCTTTAACACAGGCAAATTATTTTTAATAAATTCACGGCGGTTTTCAATCATTGCCCGTAAAAAGTCTTCAAAATGGTCAAAATCCTTTTTTAACACTTTATCTACATCTCGAATGATAAACGGAGCAATCAATTTTGCCATCATCGGGCCGACAATCGAGATGAGCAATTCCTTTTTTGTTTTATAATGGCGGAAAATGGTTCCTTCTGCTACCCCCGCTCGTTTTGCAATTTCACTCGTTGACGAAGCGGAGTATCCTTTTTCCGAAAAAATTTCAATGGCAGCGGCAATAATTTTTTTTTGCTTATCCGTCAGCTTTTCCTCATCTTTTACTTGCAAAATCTCAGCGAGCCATTCTTGATCTTTCATAAGTATCTCCTTCAAAAAAATTCTTTCCTATTATATCCGTCTATGCTTTTTAAGCGCCACAACGTTTAATAACATAAACAAAAGTGAGAATCCGATAAGCATGCAAATATCCGTGGCAATTCCACTCCAGCCTTTCCCTCGAATCATTACATCGCGCAGGGCATCGGCAGCATAATATAGCGGGGTTAATGGACCAATCCAACGAACCCATGGGGAAATCGTCTCCAGATTGAACAACCCGGAAAAAAAGATTTGCGGGACGACGACAAGCGGAATAAATTGCATCATTTGCAATTCATTGTTCGCAAAAGATGACAATAGCGTCCCAAGTGTCAATGCCGTCAAAGATAAAAGCAAGGTGATGATCAACACATAAATAAATGAGCCATTCATAAGCATATCGAGAACATAAATCGCATAAGAAGCAATAATCGCTGATTGAAAAGTTGTAAACACGCCAAAGCCAACGACATATCCGATAACGATTTCCCACCGTTTTAAAGGACTAGCCATCAGCCTTTCAAGCGTTCCTCTTGTCCGTTCTCTTAGGAAGGCAACACCTGCGATGAGAAACACGAAGAAAAAAGCAAAAAACCCAAGCAACACAGGCCCAAAGTTATCAAATGAACTCATGTCTTTTGATCCATAAAGATACGAAATGCTTAGCTTTGCTTGCGTTTTTTCTGGACTTAGTTCTTTCATCGTTTCTTGAATCTTGTTGATTGTTTCCTTATTAACCGTTGGATCACTTCCTTCTAATTTGATCTGAAGTTCTCGATTGGAATGAGAGATGACGGCATCTAATTTTCCTTCTTTCAACTCTACCATCGCGTCCTTATACGGCAGTGTTTTAAGTTTAACATCGTTTTCGTTCAACTTTGAAATGAAAGAAGATGGCAAATCTATAGCTGCGATGGATGGTTTATAATCTTTTCCATTAAAAACGAGCCAGAGCATTGTTAAAATTAAAAGGGGTGCCAATAGCATTAAAGCGAGCGTTCGTTTATCGCGGAAAAATTGTTGTAAAATACGGATAACGATTGCCTTAATTCTCATGGCCCGCACCTCCGTAGAACAAAAATGCTTCTTCGATTGTCGATGAATTCGTCTCACGCTTCAGCTGGCCCGGCTCTCCGGTAGCAATCATTTTCCCATCCCGAATAAGGCCAAGACGATCACACCGTTCAGCTTCGTCCATGACATGGGTCGTTACCAAAATGGCCGTCCCATTGTCACGCAACGATTCAAATTTATCCCAAATGGTTTTACGCAATACCGGGTCAATCCCGACGGTCGGTTCGTCCAAAATCAATAGTTTCGGTTCGTGCAGGAGAGCGATCGCAAGTGACAATCTTCTTTTCATCCCGCCAGAGTAGTCCTTTACCATTTTTTTAAGGTCCGATTTTAAACTGACCATTTCCATCACTTCAACAATCCGTTTTTGCCGTTTCGTTTGATTTAAACCATATAGCGATGCGAAAAATTCCAAATTTTCCTTCGCCGTTAATTCTTCATAGAGCGCGTCAGCCTGCGCCATATAACCAATCTGGCCCATCAACTTTAAATTCGGCATTCCCTCGCCAAAAACTGAAACCGTTCCTGATGATGGTGCATCAATCCCCGCAATCATTTTCACGAGCGTCGTTTTTCCCGAACCGGATGGACCTAATAAACCAAAGATTTCAGGCCTCCCCATTGTTAATGACAGGTCATTTATAACGACATGATCACCAAAATGTTTTGAAACATTTTGAACAGCAATAATCCCCTCCACGGTATCTACTCCCCTTTCCCAAAATGAGTGATTACTCACTTTCATAATAACACAAGGTAAGTTGTGTGAAAAGTGAATCATCAGAAGGGGTTACCAAATGATTCCTTGATTGTATTTATGTTAAAATAGATTTACCTATATTAAGGTGGTGATTACGATTTTTTTACGAAATGAGGATTTTCGAACCTTTTTGCGGCTTTATCCGATTGTCTCAATGATTGTCGCAATTCAACTCATTGTTTTTCTTCTTATAAATTTCGGTCCATACCAATATTCACTGTTTCACCTGATGGCCGGTTCGAACTATTACATACGTGAAGGGGAATATTGGCGCTTTGTTACACCGATTTTCACCCATCAAGGATTTTTGCATTTACTGTTTAACTCGTTTTCCCTTGTTTTATTTGCCCCGGCACTTGAGCGGATTTTAGGCAAGGTAAAATTTTTGATCGGCTATTTAGGCGCAGGAATTATTGCAGACATTGCAACTTATCTTATGCTGCCGCTTGATTATGTTCATATCGGAGCTTCGGGCGCCATTTTTGGCTTGTTCGGGATTTACCTTTATTTAATGTACAGCCGAAAAGAATATTTTAGCCGTGCCGATTCACAAATTTTGCTTATTTTCCTTATCATTAATTTAGGGTCAACATTCATTAGCAATGAAAGCATCAATGTTCTTGGCCACCTTTTCGGGCTTGTCGGAGGAGCCGCTCTTGCTCCTCTCCTTATGGCTTTTGTTCCACGCCGGCGCTAAATATCAATTAAAATTCGCTTCATTAGTCTTTGGCTGAATGATGCTTGAATTTGGCTGAATTATTTCTAAAATCGGCTGAATTAAGTCGTGTTATGGCTGAATTATCATCGAAATCGGCTGAATTAATACGAATTAGAACTTTGTTTCTACAAATAAAAAGAGTGTGGAAGAAAACATCGTGTTTTTCCACACTCTGAAAGCGTAACGTTTTTGTTTTTACTCTGGCATACGGCCAATATATTCTGATTGTGGTCTGAAAATACGGTTGTTCATGTTTTGCTCGAGAACATGTGCCGTCCATCCGACCATTCGGCTAGCGGTGAATACGGAAGTAAAGATTTCTCTTGGGATTTGCACCGCCCGCAAGATAGCGGCAGCAAAAAACTCAACATTCGTATAGATCCTTCTTCCCGGTTTGTATTCATTTAAAAGTTCAATCGCTTTCTTTTCCACGTAGTTGGCAAGGTCAAACCACTCATCTTCTTTTACGAGGTTTCCTGTAATCTCCTGCAATGCTTCGGCGCGTGGATCTCTTGTTTTATAGACACGGTGGCCAAACCCCATTAATTTTTCTCCACGTTCAAGTACAGACCGAATCCATTTTTCAGCGTGTTCTTTTGAACCAACTTCATCAAGCATGTCCATGACTTCTGACGGTGCCCCGCCATGCAGCGGTCCTTTCATCGCTCCGATCGCGCCCGTTATAGCTGAAACCATATCCGATTGAGTGGATGCAATGACTCTTGCTGTGAAAGTTGAAGCATTCATTCCATGTTCCATTGTTAGCACTAAATAAGCAGTTAACGCTTTAACATGTGCTTTCGATGGAATTTTCCCTGTCAGCATATATAGGAAGTTTTCCACATGGTTTAAGTTTTGATCAGGCATTACAATAGATTGTCCATTTTGATTACGATAACGTATGGCAATGATACTTGGTACGATGCTTGTTAATGCAACTGCTTGATCGATGTCAGACGGCCAGCCAAACTTATCATCACCTAAAGAAGATAGAACGGTTCTTAATACAGCCATCATGTCCATTGAAGAAGGGAGATTTTTTATAAGTGAAATGGTGTCGAGAGAGAGAGTGCGCGTGCGCTGAAACTTTGCCTTGAGAAACTGAAGTTCTTCTTTTTCCGGTAGCCTGTCATTCCATAGTAAAAACGCGACTTCTTCAAAACTATAGTGTAGCGCTAAATCCTTTGCCCAATACCCTCGATAAACGAGATGGCCTTTTTCCCCATCGACGAGACTAATGTTGGTTTCAGCAGCTACAATTCCTTCCAATCCGGCAACAACCATATTTCATTCCCCTTTCAAAATTGTCATAGTTTTATGATACACTTCAATTATCATCATATCTAATAGTTAATTCTCTTATTATTAATCATCATTCATAATTGATCAGGAGGAATGTATGGACATTCGTTGGATTAAAACGTTTGTTATTGCCGCCAAATATGAAAATTACCGTCTTGCCGCTGAACGGCTTTATCTTGCGCAACCAACCGTTACGATGCATATTCAGCATTTAGAAAAAGAAATGGGGATCAAGCTTTTTGAAAAAGTAGGAAGAAATGTACAATTAACAAGAGCAGGTCACCGATTTCTTCCTAATGCCCGTCAATTGCTGGACAGTTACAGAAATAGTATGACGGAATTGAAAAACTGGCAGCAAGGGTATGAAAAGAAATTGGTTCTTGCTGTTTCTCCATTAATTGCAGGGTCAATTTTGCCTTTTATTTTGCAACAATTTATGAAAAATTACCCCTCCGTTAACGTTGTCATTATGGTAATGGAGTCGAACGAAATCGGTGAAGCGATCTCGACAGGTAAAGCGGATTTCGGATTGTCGCGGATGAAGCCTATTCAGTCGGATGTAACAAGCTATAGTTTATATAAAGACCCCGTCATTCTTGTCGCTCCCCATACCGATGGCGACTGGGAAAGCCCGCCTCCGGACATTGATTACTTATTTGAACAATTTACCCTTTTTACCCACAATCACCCGGTTTATTGGGATGACCTGTTAACAGAAATTCGCTCCTTTTATCCAGCCGCTCGGACGATGGTCATTACCCAGAGTGTCGTAACCGTCCGCTTTATAGAGGAAGGATTGGGCTTTTCGTTCTTGCCTCGTTCTTCGGTTCAACGGGAATTTCTCGAAGGGAGATTGCTTGAAGTGGATATTCCGTTTCTGCAAATGCCAGAAGCTTCAACATATGTTGCAAAAAAATACGAAATCCAGGAAGCGGAGTTATTTGAAACATTTTTAAAAGACTTTTACCACTTAAAGTGAAAGGCGCACCTTGTAGGCACGCCTTTTTAATACCGTATGCAACTACTTTTCTTATTCCCGAAATAGGATCAAGGTTTATGGCTCGTTACTGATTTTTGAAGACGACGAGCTCTCCTTTTTCGTGCAGTACGCACTCGAATGATGATCAGGGCAAAAAGGAAAAGAAGAAATAAAAAGGAAACTATAAGCATTGTGTTTGTCGCGGCACCCATTGCTTTCAACTTGTGAACCTTCGTTGTATGCTTCTCTTTCTCTTTATTCTTTTCCGTGTTTGGGTTAAATAACTGGCAATCAATCAATGTTTTGCCCTTCGCAATTTTAAGAACGAGATGACCTGCCTGTATAACCTGCTGTTTTACCTTTTCTCCGATTAGAGTCGTATACGCTAAATCTTCCTTTATAATATGAGGTATTTCCTTTTCATCTTTGATAACGGTTCCTTTATGAATAAAATGACGTTTAAAATGAGTAAACCCGTAATTGAAAAGAGCCATTTAAAATTTTCTATTCATACATTTCGCCTTTAGCTAAACATTTAGATAAAATTCAATCGGTAAAATACGGAAATAGGACAGAACTGCTTTTTCCCTTTATGTATCGGCTTTTTTTCCAATAGTTAGAAACAAAAAAAGACAAAACCCATTAATCTAAAGATTAACGAATCTTGCCGCGATCGATATTTTTTCGTTTTTGAAGCAAATCACCGGTCCATCCTTTCATCCTGAGCCAAATATAAACCGCGACGGTAGAAAAACCGATGATAAGCAATGAATATAGATAGCCATATTTTAAATGGAGCTCCGGCATATATTTAAAATTCATTCCCCATATGGCACCAAGCACCATAGCCGGTGTAAAAATAACCGTAAAGACGGTCAACGTTTTCATAATCTCGTTTCCGCGATGGGAGGACAATACCTCTTCCAAATTCAGCAACGTATCGATATCCTGGCGGTAATGCTGGATCAAGCGAAACGTCCGCTCAATTCTGACACACGTTCTCCGGTATTCTGTCGCCTGAGTAATGTCATCCAGAAACGCTTCTTCAGCGGCTAGCTTCAATTCTTCAACAGGGATCGCCAGGTCGTTCCAATTGAGCAACTCATGACGGAGATCATAAATTTTATCGAGCAGGTACGTCCGATTGTTTTCTTGCACGTCCCGCCGCATCTTCGTCAATTTATATTCAAACTTGTCAATCCCGTCTAAAAAATTGTTTAAAAGTTCTCCAACTAAAACAAAAAAGCCTTCCTGCGCCGAATGGCATTGATCCATTTCTTTATACATCGTCTCGCGGTTCGTCCGATTTAATAGCGAAAGATCAAAACCGACCGTTACAAAATAAGAAGTAGACACAAAAAAGTGGAACCACTTGTAATCGTTCTGGTTGTAAGGATTTTGATAATAAACGAGCGAACCGTACAAAACGGAGCCGGTCTCATCCTTTTTGTTGACATGCAAGAAATTCGTTTTTCTTTCTGTTATATGTTTCGACCAATGGTTATAAACAGGGGTATCGGCGATAAGCTGTTGAATCTCTTCTACATTATCAAAGTTAAATTCATGCCAGCGCCAATTTTTCTTAAATCGATGTTCCAACCTGACCTCTCCCCTTTTTTATCAAATTGTTAAAAAGGAAAACGAAAATCATCCGCACCCATTTTCCTTGCCCAGAGTAAACAGCGCTGGATAAGCTCAGGATGGACATCTTTATGTCCTTTTTGTACGACTACATGAGTAATGGAGGCCAGGGGTTTTTTTAACATTCCCGTCGAAAGGGTTTCCGGAAACCCGGTCACTTTTGCCGCAGCGAATCCGACGATTTCATTGTCTATTTCAGCGACAAACAATCCGTAATCTTCCCGGTCAATCAACGACTCCCAATGCTCTTTCGTCCATTTCTCCGGCAGGTGTTGCTCTTTTAACAATCCTTCTATGTCAGGAAAATCTCCAAGGCTCGCTTCTCGAATTGTTTCGTCCATATACGCACCCCTCCATTACCAGTAGTTTCTCCTGGGGCGAAATGAGATAAACGCCATCCCTTTATTCTATTCCCTTTCCTTTAACTTATTGAACAAAGAAATTCGTTGTTCTCGCTAATGCAAGTGGCTGCTAATCCTTGCCAACCCGGTGCCATTACTACTCCTCCTATAATTCCATGTTTGGTGTATAAGCTACTTCGATCACATAACTATCCGGGTCGCGAAAGTCGATTGTATAATACCCCGGTGAATATTCGGGCCTTTCAACCGGGCCTCTAATGATAGAAGCCTTCGCTTCTACTAAAAAACGCGCGACGTGTCAACGGTTTCCCTGTCAATCGCCTGGAAGCAAATATGACGCGGTCCGATCGAATCGACTTTTTCCACTTTTACTTCTTTAAAATAAATTTCAATACGGCCGGAACTAAAGGCCCCATTTACAATCTCTCGCCAGCCAATCAACTGGAACAGCGACCGGTAAAAATCTATCGACCGCTTCCTATCGCTCACCCAAAATTCAATATGATTAATTCCAGGAATCCATTTTTTCTCCATGATTCATTCCCCCATATTGAGTAAGTTCGTTGCGACGCAAAAAAATCCTGCACATTGTTTTTTGTGTAGGATCGATTAAAAGATGAATGACGTTTTAAACTTCGGTTTCCTGGCTAAACCAATAATGCTAATACTATACATTGGTGGTGACAAAAATGAGACTTGGTAACGTTAAGTTAAGGGATAACGACGCAAGAGCCATACTTTTTGAACTAACCCATAACCATACTTCGCCAAACGAAATTGTAATGATTAAAGAAGCTCTTGAAACTCGCGAGCGAATTTTAGATCAGGGAAAAGAGTCATGAAAATTCAAGAAAACCAGCAATCAAAAACTTGACAAAATATTTAATTCGTGCTATAATTTACAAATAAAATATTGAGTTGTATAATGGGATTCTCCTGGCCGGGGGAAATCCCATTTTTTGTTTTAAAACTGAAAGGGCGTGGATGCATGGAGGAAAATAAGCCAAGTTTAACTTCACTCGTATCAGCGTTTGGCAGAGCATATCATTGCCAATTCGATTCACCTAAAATCTTCAACGACGATTTAGCCAAAGAGTTAATTACCCAACAAGAATTTAATGACATAAAACGGAATATGGTTCAAGGCGTGCAATTCTTCAACAAGGATATAGCGGAAAAATTCAAAGGCAATGCGGATGAACTATTGAAATGGATTACACAGGTTCAACTTTCCCCGACTCCCCTTGCCCGCTCCGCATATTGTGAAAATGTATTGCTTAATGAAGTGAAGTTAGGGGTAGAACAATACGTCATTCTTGGAGCCGGATTAGATACGTTTTGCTTCCGGCATCCAGAGTTGGAAAACACCGTGGATATATTTGAAGTTGATTATCCTTCTACACAGGCAACTAAAAAGGAAAGATTGGGCAAAGTCGGATTACAGATACCGGACAACCTTCATTTTGTTTCCATGGATTTCAGCAAAACGTTTTCCTATCGCCAGCTCATAAATGAAGGCTTTGATGTGAACAAGAAAACTTTCTTTAGCCTTTTAGGGGTTTCCTACTATTTAACGAAAGAAGAAAATTCAAGCCTAATCGACCATTTATTTGCCAGAGTTCCATCAGGGAGCTCCATCGTTTTTGATTTCGCAGATGAGAAGCTTTTTGAAGAAAGAGGCATTTCCAACAGGGTCGAAAACATGGTAAAAATGGCCGAAGCAAGCAGGGAACCAATGAAAGCGTGCTTTTCCTATGAGGAGATGGAGAGAATGCTGGAAAGATCAGGCTTGCTCATTTATGAACATTTAACGCCGGCAACGATTGATAACCGTTTTTTCAACGACCGAACAGATTATCTCACGGCCTTTGAAACGATCCATTTCATTCATGCCGTAAAAAAATAAATTCTTTAAAGACCGCATGGGTGCTAAAAAGATTTCGAGATCTATAAGCGGAAGGGGGCTTTGCTTTCTAATAGAGCGGGCCCCTTTTTGAGTAGGATGATCAGGTCCCATTCAAAACCGATTACCATCCATTCGTCCACCACATCCCAGAACTTGAGATTGTATTCCGGCTCTTCTTTTGAAGACCAATATATTAAGCAACTTTTTTATTTTACCCGACTTGTCTTCAGTGATAAAAATTTCCTTCCATTCATCAGGAACCAGGCCTTCTTTTAAACGACTGACTTCATCTGCATGCAATAGGTTAACACAAAGATTTTTATCCAGCGTATATTTATTCAAAAATTCCAGCTTTCCGGAACCATCCATTGAACACTTCACCCCTGTATTTGCACAATTTAATTCCAAATATCGATATCTTGATCGTCCAAGACCGCTTTAATTTCATCTTTCTCAAAAACAACCATATATTCAAATGGCAAAGCCAAAACTTGAATAAGTGCTGGCCTCCATTTTAGCAGTTGGTAGGCATAAAATGCTTCCAATTCCTCTGTTTCAACTTCATAATCCACGGGACCTATATACCAGCCTGAATCGCCTTTTTCGCAGCCGCTGCTTCTTTGCAAAAATAGATTATCGTATTGGAGTGCCTTTCTGGCGGCAATAATTTTGTCGCTAAACTTCACTGTTTCCCCGTGAAGGTTTAACTTTTGCAAAAAATGAACTTGCTTGAACTGAATCCATAGAGGTATGGTCAAATCTTCCGTCATATCCTGAAAGGGATTTTTCGCAAAATCCGGGGCGGCAACATGATACCCATCTTCTTTTTGAGTAAGAAAAAAGACGGACCAACCGATTTGCAACGAAAATCCATCTATTAACTTACTTTTATCAACTTTTGATAGGATATTAAATAAATGGTTTACTTGGAAATCTAATTGTCCTTCCGCCTGGATGATGATGTTCTTGTTTTCTATTGTTCGGATGAATTTTTTCACTATGCACCTCTTTCGAATTTTTTGGCCATCCTTTTATTTCATATGGTATTCGCTTTCTAATTTAAAAACGCCGTCTTGAAACAAATACTTCTTGAAGAAAACATTTGGTTCAACCTCAGTCATATACAGTGGTTTTATGTATCGCAATTCGTTACAAATCATCCACATTTCCCTTTCAGGCTCTGCCAATTCGTCTATTGACAATAACAGAGGACAATCCTGATACTCTTCCTCCTGCCAGCCTTCATCTATAAAATTGTACGTTAATTGAATGCCCTGGGAATGATCTATTTTAGCAATATAGTACTCTCCCCAATAACTGCTTTCCCGTCTTTCAAAGGATATTTGCAGTATTCTTTCTACATCCTTCACTACGCTTTCCCTATCATTATTTGTAATGCCTAATTTCAGATATTTATAAACCATTTTGCCACCGCCATAACTTCTTCGCCTGACTTTTAAACGTCCAGTCTGTTGGCTTCTTTTATTTATTCAAGAGGGCCGAAAAATTGAGCAGTTAAATAAATATGTTCCATTACTTTAACCTTTTTCAAGTTCTCTACTTTTTCAGTGCCACCCAATCCTAAAAGAGGTACATAGCCAAAACATTCGTCAAATGCGGGTTGACCGTAAATTTCAACTGCCTCAGGGTAAGGTTCCCAGCTTAACTCTTCTTCAAGAAAACTTATATCATTTAAATCTTCTAAAAAGAAAGCAAAACCCGCACAGATTACATCGACTCGCATTTTTCTAAAATTTAATAAGTTTAAATATCTGCTTTTCTCCCAGACAATGATATCTCCCATTGATGTTACGGCAACAGGGACCGCCTGTTCACTCCTGACATAAACTTCTTTCAATAACTCTACATATTGTGCAGGATTGATGAATTTTAAATAACCATTTAAGAAGCTCCCAAAGCCATATTGATGCCAAATTCCCAATATCTCCTCCGGCAACTTGCCACTGTAACGTTGAATAACTTCTTCCGGGGTCCTTTCTTTAAATGTAAAATCATCAAAGATTTTGTTGCTCAAATTCACTCCCCTTCAAATTTTTAAGGTAGTTATCTAAAAAATTTTCATTTCTATTATTAAGGTACTTTTCAAGATATTTTTTTCCGGAATTCGTCTTTGGTTCTTGGCCTAAGTACTTATACTTCCATATCGTTTTTTGTTCGTGAGGAATTACGTTTGATAGATCTACATAATTGAAATCCACTTTGAATTTGCCAAATTTATCAAAAAATAAAGTGAGATTCGTCCATGGTTCCTGATCATTTATTTCAAATTCTTTCTGTAATTTTTGAAGGCTATCTAACAACTGGTGCCATAATGTTTGATAATCTTCACTGTTTACATTAAATAGTTCTGGAATATATGACTATAAACTGGCGTCTTCTTACCTTCCGGGTAGTAATAAAAATAAGCTATTTGAGTTCCATCTACGACATCACCGTAAAGAAAAACCTCATTCCATTCTTCAGGAATGGTTTTAACTACCAAATTAGCTATTTCATTATTGATGCCATCATTTTTTGCTTCATTCATCTATTTTCCCCTAGCATTCTTTCTGTAATCGAGCCGCCCTTACCTTTTGTATATGAGAGGAATTTTCAAAAATTTGTCTTGCTCGTTTTGTTTCAACTGATGGTTCAATCCCCAAATATTTATACTTCCAAATGATTTGTCTTTCGAAATCATCAACGTCTGTTAAATCCTCGTAGTCATAATCGATTTTAAACTCCCCTGAAGATTCTAAGATAAAGGTTAAATTCGTCCAAACATCCTGTCCATTTTTTACAAACAGGTTCCATAGATCTTCAAAGCAATCATCGATTTTATACCTCAAATCATCTACATACTCTTCGTCAATATCAAATAAATCAGCAATATCAAGAACATTTATTGGTTTATCTTTTCCTTCCGGGAAATAAAAGAATCCTACTTTAGAAACATCTTCTTGGACTTCTGCATAAATATATACCTTATCCCACTTTTCCGGAATGATTTCATTCACTGTTAATGCTATTTCCTGATATATTTTATGCAGTTCCGTATCCATACTTAATAGCCTCCCGGTCTTTTCGGTAAAGAAAATAGCCTTGAAAGATAATACTTCCAAGGTAAATGTTCTGAAGTAGTAACCTACTGGCCACAGTAGGTTACTAAATTAATAACATCTTCATTTACATCCTTCAGTTATTCAATTGGTCCCAAAAATTGAATAATTAAATAAATATACTCAATTAGCTTCACCTTTTTTAAGTTCTCCACTTTTTCAACCCCGCCTAATCCAAGAAGAAGTACATAACCAAAGCATTCATCAAATTTGGGTTTACCGTATTTCTCCACAGCGTCCGTATACGGATTCCAATCTAAATACTTTTCACAAAAAGAACGATCTTCAAAATCAGAAAAGAAAAATTCAAAACCCGCTGAAATTCCTTTGAATCTTCCTTTTCGATAGTTAATGAGCCTCAAATATCTATTTTCTTCCCAAGTTATAAGATCACCCATCCCTGTCGCAAAAATAGGGATAGAAACATTACCTCTGAAATAAGAGCCATACATTAAATCTTGAAAGCTTTCCGGGTTAATAAACTTCAAATAACCGTCAAGAATACTGCCAAAGCCTTTTTCTTCCCATACTTCTAATAATTCTTCCGGAACCTTCTCCCTATACTTCTCGATAAGGCTTTGCGGAGCTTTTTCTTCAAATTTAAAGTCATCAAAAATTTGCAATCCATTATATATAAATCCCTTTTTTCGATTTAATAATTATTCAAATCCAATGACAGTCCATTCGTCTACCATGTCCCAAAAATTCACATTATATTGCGGTTGATCGTCAACGAACCATAATGTCGCATTGTCATTTTCACAGTTGTTGAAATCAATGGCGATATATCCGCCCATCCCACTATTAAAGAAACCAAAAGTACTTGATAAATTTATGCCGAGCGGTTCTTCTAAATCCTCAATGATCCCCCATTCATCATTATCAAAGTACGTAACATTCTCTAACGCAACTAACCCCATTGCGCGGCTTGGAAAATAATAAAAACCATTATGCAAGTTTTCGTAAAAGTTCCTTATGGAGCTCGGAATTTTACCCCAATTTTTATTTAAGTCCGGATGATTTATATTTTTGGTAGGAATTCCGCCTTCAAAATAATCAATGCCATCTTCAACCTTTACACTATATAAAATTGCAAAATTACCATTATCAATAATTAATTCAACATCACGAAGATTTTCAGATAAATATGAAATGGTATTCCGCAATTCATCCCCACTTATACTCTTCCAGAGTTCCACTACTTGTTTTAATTTTTTTGTTTGGTCCTTTTCCTTTAGAACATCTATCCAATATGTAGGGATAGTGTCTATTTCAAGATTGACTAATTCTTCCTGAGGAATAAGTTTAACGTTCTTGCGATATTGATTCAAAAAAGTTAATTTATCCACGAATCTCATTTTTCCTTTTTAACATTATTTGGTCTCTGTTAACCTTTGAAACTCTTTAAAAACTTCATTTAAACCAACATATCCCGATGATTTAATTACTCCTTTTTTGGTTCTCGGTTAATGTATTAAATCCTTCTATTTTTGTTGTTTTATCCATACCCTTTGTTTAGTTTCCATTGTTTTAACCTCTGGGACTAAAAAGCCATAGAAAGTAGTTTTAGATTCTATGGCTTTTTTGCGGATATTAATTTTTTGATCTTTTATACTCCTCAATTATTTTAACATCACGTTCCCTATTTTTATCTGGTACAAGTCCAAGTTTTTCATACTCCCATATAACTTGTTGTTCATATGCATCTTCTTCATCTAAATTTTTATAGTCGTAATCAA
This sequence comes from Fictibacillus sp. Mic-4, assembly GCF_049843615.1. Classification (NCBI taxonomy): domain Bacteria; kingdom Bacillati; phylum Bacillota; class Bacilli; order Caryophanales; family Fictibacillaceae; genus Fictibacillus; species Fictibacillus sp. Mic-4. The sequence goes on from NZ_JBBHZM010000023.1 coordinate 27,465, forward strand.
TATTAAATTGACCTTGCGATGTTAATTCAAAAGTAAGATTGGTCCATGGCTCCTGATTATTGTCTTTAAATTGATTCCATAACTCGCGAAGATATTCATTTAGCTGACGTAATTGATTATTAATTTCATCTTCATCAACGTTATCCATATCTTCAATATCCAAACTGTAAACCGGCGTATTTTTCTCATGTGGGTAATAATAAAAGAATGTTTTATCTCTCCACTCTGTAACTTCCGAATATAATAGAACTTTGTCCCATAGTTCAGGAATTATCAAGTTCAACTGATTTGCAATTTTTTGGTATAACTGTTCCATTCCTTTTGATTCCATTTACTGACCTCAATATCTGTTGTACAGGCTCATTTCACCAGTAGCATACGCTTAACCACTTATGACAGACATAACTCAGTTTTATTTATTGCCTTATCTTCTTTATTAAAATTAGAATATTCCCGATATAAATATTGAGTTAATTTGTTGACTGAATGAGTAAATGAATCATCTATAGCTTGTAAATGATTTATAAATTCTCCTGCAGTATCACAATCAATCATCTCAAGTGGAGCAGGTAAATATGTTTCCCCCTCTATTTTAAATGCTTTCCAAGCTGTGAATGCGACCGCATAAATAATACAGTTCCAGGCATTCTCAACATTCATGTTTTCTTCATCTTCATCAAACTGCATTTGAAAAATTAACGCCGTTTCTTCATCGTTTTCTAACAACTCATATAAATCGTCTTTTGGAAAGCTTTTATCATAAATCCATTCCCAACATTTTTCTAATGCCTCTTTTGCTTTTTTATAACCTTCTTCTCTTTTAATAAACGTCAATACCTTTTCTGAAAGAACTAAGAAAAATGCTACTTGAGCATCTGTGTTTATTTCTTTTAAATCAATCATAAGCTTAAAATAAATAAAATTCAAAGTAGCCCTAAAATAGATTCATAATATATAAATCTAGTTCCAAATATCAATATCTTGATCATTTAAAACCGCTTTAATCTCATCTTTTTCAAAAATTACCATATACTCATATGGTAAAGCTAAAGCCTGGATTATTGAAGGTCTTATTTTTAATAATTGATAGGCATAAAATGCTTCTAATTCCTCTGTTTCATCTTCATCATTTACTGGCCCAATATACCATCCTGAGTCGCCTTTTTCACAATCGCTACTTCTTTGCAAGTAAATATCATCTAATTGCAGAACATTCTTTGCCGTAACAATTTTGTCACTGAATTTTATTGTCTCCCCTGGAATGTTTAATTTTCGCAAGCAATGAACTTGTTCCAATTGAACCCACAGAGGAATGGTTAAATCATCAGTAGTATCTTGGAATGGGTTTTTTGTATAATCTGGAGCAATTAAGTGGAAACCATCTTCCTTTTCAGAGAGAAAGAACACGGACCATCCAACTTGAATCGAAAACCCATCTTTTAATTTACTACTATCAATTTTTGAGAGCGTTTTAAATAAATTATCAACTTGAAAATTTAAATGTTCTTCCGCTTCAATTATCATTTTTTTGTCGCCTATGGTTTGGACGAATTTTTTCACTTATTTAACCTCTCTTCAATAGCTTTTTTCAATGCCTTTCTTGCATGTTCCTCTAGCTCCAACATTTTTTTCCTAACATCATCCGGAACTTTTCCCAACTTTGAGTGCCCGGCCCATTCACTCCAACTATAAGCCCCTTTAGAAGCATTCGTTGACTTACCTAAACCTACAAAATTTTCTTCTAAATTAAGTACTTCTATTTGTTGTTCTTTGGTTAACTGATCAAAACCATCCATTTCAGTTATTTCTTTCATAGAAACAATATGATCAGCCTCAAACTTTTTCACTTCATAACCGTATACTGGATCAAATTTTGGTCCTTCAGGATTTACCTTTTTCCTTATCTCTTTGCTTGGTGTTTTCTTTCTAAGTTCTTTATATTTTTCTGATGAAATACCTTTATTAGATTCAACTCTTCTCGCAAAGTTTTGTTTCACTTCGCTTAAGGTTCGTTGGTCGAGGCTAAAGTGGCGGACGGTTCCGATATGTGTCGCCAAGACTTCGGAACGGATCCCAACCGGGACTTTAAGTTGGCCGATCTTTCTTCTTAATTCTTGCATGATTCGCTGGGCTTCGGCCACTTTTTGGCTTGTGTAGGCATGGCTGTATGGCAAATTTTTCGCATGTAGTTTATCCGCGTAATGGCTCATTCCGCCGAGGGCACCCATCGTCAACGCCTGCAGGAAGCTGTTTTCGCGCTGCTCTTTTGTGAGCTGGTTGCCGAACATGTCTTTTCCTGTGGCGGCTTCAGTCATGCCGTTGGCGGCGATAAATCCGTAGATTCCTTTTTCCGTCATCTTGAGAGCATCGAGCGTCTTTGTCGCCTTGTATGCATCAAGCGCGTGGCTTGCGGCATTGATTCCCCTTGCTGTCTTGTAAATGGCGCTTCCGCCTTTTAGCGCCCGGCCTGCCCAGCCGATGACTGGAATGAACCCGGCGGCGGCCATGGCTCCGGCTGCAACCCGTTCTGCCGCTGACAGCTTTCTTCCGGTGACCGGGTCGATGCCTTCCGCTGCTCTCTTCGCATCATAATACCCGGTAATCTCCCCTGTAAAGGTGCAAACCGTATCCCATGCTTTTTCATACCACGGGCGGTTCTTCCGTTCCTCCTCGAGCTTCTTCAGCCTTCTTACCTCAGCCTGTTCTTCTTTGAAGTCAAGATACGCTTTCGTATTTTTTTGTACATCGTCTTTTAATTGATAGACTTTGCTGTTATGGTAAGCATTGAGGCTAAAGTGGATAGGAGAAATTTCCCCGTCCTTTTTTGTCGCTTCGATTAACGCGCTGTAAAGCCCGAGTACCATATTTTCCGTTGGCTCTGAAAGGGAGTATTCCTCTTTTAAATCATGGTCGAACTGGTTAACCTTTTCAATTGTGTCTGTCCGTTCTTTATTTGCTTTGTTTATATGCTCTGCAAAAGGCTCCCTTGAAAATACGTCCAAAGATATAATATCGCTAATGTCATTGAAGATTTTCTTTAATTCTTCCTGCTGGTGATAGACAAGGTCATTTGATGTTTGATAGGCACGCTTTAACTCATTTTCCAAAAAAGGAAGGTGGACGACCGTTCCATCAGCAAGGTTGACGTCCTCCGTTGAAGCTTTAATTCCGTTGAAAAAAGCTATCTGTTGTTTCGTCAGGTCAATCCATTCGTCAACGACATCAATTTGCGCCCTATAAAAGTCTTTGATCGCATCAGCGCCTTTTCCTTTAAAATCATCGCCTAAATCAACTACGGCTTGAAACGCTTTTTTTAAATCGTTCAACTGTTCTTGGAAAGTTTTATAGTGCTTTGCCCGTTCTTCCATTGCCGCAACGAGCGTCTTCGCTTCATATACTTTACTATTCGCCATGTGTCTCTAATTCCCTTTCTCTTTTAGTTTCGAACGACCGCCTCATCCTGCTTTTTCAGTAAGTCCACATTGGCACGCGTATCCTCAACATTTTTTAGAACGACCTTTTTATACTCCGACACATTTTTATGAAGGTGGCCTTCTCGTTCCTTCCACTTTGTTGTAAATCCGAGTTCGTTGATTCCGAGCAAATCAGAAGGCGGCTCTGGAAGAGTGAGGGCGTCAAGCGCTTTTTGCACGCCGTTGAGTTTTTGCATGACGACATCGTATTTTAATTTAACTTCCATTAAAATAACCACCTTTTTAAGTCATTGATTTTGTTGCCGAGTTCTTCAAGCGCGTGTTCTCCTTTTTCCGCCAACACGTCCGCTTCATGCGCTGCTTTCTTCGCCATGTTCAGGAGCCCTCGCTCAGCCTCCAGTTCTTTAATTTTCCATTCAATGCTACTTTTGTAGTCATCGTAGTCATCATGACAAACTTTTTCCATGTCTTTATAGGCGTCATTGCGGAAATCGTGGAAACTGTCCGCTCGTTTTCCCATCCAGCCGTTGCCTAAATCTGGTCTCAAAATCCGTTTAATCTCCACAAGGCTGGAATTTTGCTCTCGATCAATTTTTCTTTTCGCTTCTTCAAGCCTGGAGATTTTTTCATCCACATCGGCCGACTTTCTCGAAATGGACGCATGAATGTCCCCAAGCATATCTGATAAACCCATTCCTATACCTCCAAAACGCGAATCGTATACTGCTAGTTCCGTTTTTTCCCATTATAGCAAAGTCGCCTCCAGCATGGACTCTTACTAAATAAAATGATTCTTTCTTCCTATAACGAGGCAAGCGCATAGTAAATTCTTCCTACTTAATTGTTTCATTTTTAATATGAAACTTTTTTACTACAAATAAAAAAACCTGCACGCCACTAGATGTGCAGGATGTATGATTAAAGGATTTTTTGTTGATCGCTAATTTTCTCCTTCTTGACGATTTTCCGATTGGCATGGTCCCAAATAAACAATGTTTGGCTGTCTTGTTGAAGAAGCGAGAGTGAGCGGCTTGTGCATTTTACAATTTGGGAATGAGGAATATAATGCTGCTTTTGCTCCCCTGTTTTTATATTGAGATAAACAATTCGTTCGCTTTTCCCTTTTGCAAGATCGAGCTCATAAATAAGGATTTCGTCTCCAATGTGATACAAGCTCCTAGGAGAGATTTCAAGCGGATATTCTTGAATAACCGTTCCTTTTTCATTCAACACAACAATTTTTTTCGGATCGCCGTTTAAGATAGGTGATGCGGAAATATACACTTTATCGTCAATGCAAAGAATATCTGTCGGGGTAAAGCTTCTTCCTAAATTAATCCGTTTTTTCTTGCCGTTTTGAATCTGATATAAAACGGCTTGATCTTCTCCAACGATATAGCAGGAAATATAAATAGTCTCCCCGTGCTTTTCAACATCCCATAAATAACCATTTACTTTCCATTCTTTCAAAAGCTCCGGTTCCTCTTTTGAGAAAATAAGAACCGACCCTTTCGAACCATCCCCTTCACAGGCGACGGCAACACAATCGGGAAATTCATAAAAATTAGGTTGCCCTTTTGATCTCCAGGACTTTAGTACTCCATTTTTCTGTTCAAAAACATAAATCGTGAATTGCTTATTCTCCTCTTCCTTCGCGTACCAATAGTTGTTATGGCAATCCACGAGAAGCTCCGAATGCAATACTTTTTCCAACTCTTCATCTGTTGGAATCATTCCGGCTAGTTCAGGATCAATTGAGTCATAAAGCGAGCCTTTCTTCTGATCAACACGTGATGATGGCATGTACATTTGGGTCATTATGCTCTCCTCCTTGTTTTGTTCCGCCGGGTTTGCCGTACGTTCTCGGCTTTCAGTGGAATTTTTTATAAAAAAATAGTACAATCCCAACAAAAATTTCTTGTTTTCTGTTATATTTATTTTATCAGATAATTTAGGACTTCGTATTGGGAAAAGTAGTAGAAAATACCCTCAATAAACGGGTGGTTTCCATGACAATTTTCCCAACTCTAAAGGGGTGATTTTTTGGTCGGCCAACGAATAAGATATTATAGAAAGGTCAAAGGCCTAACCCTTGAAGAATTGTCTCAAGGAATTTGCTCCGTCTCTTATTTAAGTAAAATTGAAAAAGCCGGCGCCAAATCTAGTGATGAAGTGATTATCCAGCTTTGCGAACGTTTAGGCATCTCGCCGGAAGAAGCAGACAACAAAGAAATCCTCGACATGCTGAATGAGTGGAATATGATGATGGTAAATCGTAAAATGGATGAAGCAACTAAGTTTCATAGTGAAATTCAGCGAAAAATTAATAGCGTTATAGACCCGGAAGTTTTATCATTATACGATTTATTCCTTTTAAGATTTTATTTAATGAATGAACAAATTAATGAATCTGAAGAATTAATTGAAAAGCTAAAGAAATTTCAGGATGATTTCAATAACAAATTAAAGTTCTACTTTAATTTCTTTATGTGTCTTTACTACAATTTTAAAAAAGAATATAAAAAATCTTTAGCCTCTCTTCATGAAGCAAAAGCCATTTATAAAGAAGTGGGACTAAATGAACTTGAGAAAGCTGTATTTTATTATTTGATGGCTCTAACTTACAGTTATTTAAGTAGAATTAGCCCAGTAAATAACTACGCCAACAAAGCTTTAATTATATTTGATAAAGAGTATAGTTATAGTCGTAGTGCAGATTGTCACATTTTATTAGCAATTAGCAATAGACGTATTTCAAATTATGATGCCGCTGAATATCATTTGAATCAAGCATTGAAATACTCCGAGTCATTTAATGACACTTTTCTATGTGGAGTTTGTTATAACAATCTTGGTTATGTAGCTTCATGTAAAAAAGAACATGAAAAAGCTATTAACTATTATAAAAAAAGCTTGGCTTTTAAAATAGACCAACCAGATATTAATAAATTGGGCACGAAATTTCTGTTAACTAAAGAATATATAGAAATCAATAAAATCGAAGAAGCCAAAAATTTGCTGGACGAGGAAATTAACGGTATATTAAATTCACCCAAAAATGAATTCTATTATCATTTTCTTATTCTTAAATACAAATTACAAAATAAATTCACGAAAAAATTTGAGCAACTTTTAAAAGAAGCTATACCGTTTTTTGAGAAACAACACATTTGGGATTATGTTGCGATGTACTCTGAACTTTTAGCGGATTATTATTATGAATTATCCCAATATAAGAGTTCAAGTAAATATTATCGTATTGCTAATAATGCAAGAAAAAATATATATTAACTAGAGAGGAGGAAGTTTTTTGAAAAAACTAGTCATTACTGCATTATTACTAGTAGGGTTAGTCTCTTTGGCTACCACTACTTCAAATAGTGCGTTCGATGATCGTCCAAAACCTAATTCTTCTTACCTTTTATAATAAAGAGCTCTAATAAAGAGCTCTTTATTATTTCTTAAGGATGTATATGCACCGGTGTTCCGATTGGTACGGTATGGGCGAGCTGGAGTACGTCGTGGTTGTACATGCGGATGCAGCCGTGGGAGACGTATTTGCCGATGGATGATGGATTATTCGTGCCATGAATTCCGTAGTGCGGCTTGGACAGTCCCATCCACATCACGCCAAATGGGCCACCCGGATTCGGTGATTTATTAATGATTGTAAATGTTCCAACTGGTGTCGGGGTCAACATTTTCCCAATACCAACCGGATATTGCTTGACCAATTTTCCATCTTTAAACAAGGAAAGCTGGCGTCTTGTCGTTGAGACGAAAATTTCGTAAGGCATAAAAAACACCTCCTCTATTACTTTATGTGCGAAGGAGGTATTTGGCGCTTGATCTCGTCCTATTTTTTTATACAAACGTTTGTTTAACTGTTATGTTCGCGTTTTCCGTTCAAAAAACAGCCTTCTTCATGGGTTGCTGGAATTAATCCGGTTGCCATAAGGAAACTTTCTGCCGTAGTTAAACCGACGTGTTTAAACGTCGCCTTCATTGCTTTTTGCTTGTCCTCTTTTCCTACAGGCAGCTGCTGAAAAAATGAAAACAGGCTTCCGTATTCACGAATGAGCTGATGGCACCTTTGGGCGTTCTCGATCGTCGCTTCAATTTTCCTCCGATTTCGAATGATTCCTGCATTCTGCATCAACTCCTCAAACTTTTCCTTGCCATATTGCATGACTGTTTTAATATGAAACTGCGAAAAGGCCTCCCTGAAATTTTCCCGTTTATGCAAAATCGTCCGCCAGCTTAATCCCGCCTGGAAAATCTCTAACGTCAGGAATTCAAACAGTTGGTCATCATCCGTTACTCCTCTCCCCCATTCTTCATCATGGTAGCTTCTTAATAAGTCGTCCTCTTCGCCCCATCTGCATCGTTTGATCTCATTCATTGACATCCCCTCTTTTTCTGCGTTTTTAACCCTCGATTCCATCTTTCGGTTGTGCTTATTTTGTTTTTCGAACATCGGAAAATGGATAAATGACGAACTCTGAACGTCCTTCGATACGTTTTAAATTAATTAAGCCGAGTCCATTTCTAGAGTCCATGCTTTTCAAACGGTTATCTCCCATTACGAACGCTTTCCCTTTAGGTACTTTTATTGGGCCAAAGTCTTCTGTTAAATAAAGCCCCAGGCTCCTTGCTTCTATTTTATTCGGACGTAAATACGGTTCGTTTACGCGTTTACCATTGACGTATAGTGAATCATTCTTCATTTGAATAACATCTCCGTCCAAACCGATAACTCGTTTTACATAGCGTTTGTCTTGCCCTTTAATAATGACGATATCGCCTTTTTTCGGTTCAGACAACGTGTAAATAATTTTATTGACATACAGTTTGTCATGATTATGCAACGTTGGAGACATTGATGTCCCTTCTACTAAATACGGGGCAAATAAATAGGTCTTAATAATAAAAACGAAAATGAGTGCCAGCAAAATGGACTTCACCCATGTCAATAGTTCACTTTTCTTCTTTTTTCGTTCCATTTGCTTTTATCACTCCTTTTTTAATCGGGTGCAACAATTTCTACTTTGATTCGATTCGGATCTTCGAAAAATACAGCATAGTGTGATGGCCCGCCCGCATATGGATAACGGTCTTCATACAGCAAGGGAATTCCTTTCTCCTTTAGCTTGCCCGCTATTTCATTAACAAAATTACGCGATTTGCCCCAAAAGGCAAGATGGTTCAATCCCGTTGCGCACCGGTGATAAGGGATATGCCTATACTTGTCTTTTGTTTGCACAAATACGAGATACGTGTCCCCCATCTTCCAACTTATGCCGTCGGGCCATGTTTGAAAGCGGGTAAACCCTAGCTCCGTTAAAATCCATCCCCAAAAAGCAGCGGATTCCTTAAGATTTGTAACATTGATTTCAATATGGTGCAATATACTTGTTTTTGATTGTGCCATACATTCCCTCTACTAGTTTATTAAATGAATCTTATTTCCATGTTCTAATTATTGTAAAGTTTTCGTAACGATTCTTAGACTTAAGTCCTACACCTATTCCAAAATAGATCAATTAATCATGAAAGCTGAGCATTGCGCATACGGACCATTGAAAAGTGGAGACTTGAATGAATTAATGCATTTTTTAGCGGGACGAGTGACGGCGTAATCCTCAATTCTACATCTGCTTCTACTAAACGTTGCAATAAGCTTCCGACCGGCTTCCTATCAATTGGCTGAACTTCTTCATGAGAAACATAATATCCTGCACCGCGGTCGAGACAATAAAAGGAACTTTCCGGAAAATGATACACATAAAGCTTTGTCGTCATTATTTTTTCTAACCACTTTCCTTCAATTGCAACGATCTTTTTTGCAGTTGTATGTGAAAAAAACGTAAGCTGATCTTCGGTTGTTGTTGTTTCAATAGCCCAATAGCCGATCCTTGGACAATCACGCGGAAAAAAATAGAGTGGCGCCCGTTCTTCATCAATGGCCCAGACCATTGGTGGCTTATCAGGATACGCGGGATGCTGCCTCGGCATAAAACTTTGAATCGTTGGATCCTCGCTAAAATGAAAAAGCAGATATATCCACCTCACACATTATTTCCTTATAAATGCGCCGAATTCCTCCTTTAGTCCTATAAAAAAAGCGCAGGTTTCCCTTGCGCCTTTCCATTATTTTATTAAATTTCCTTCATTTCCATAAACTCGATCATTTCGCCATCCGGACCTTTATAAAAGGCGGACTTCCAATCTTTCTTAATCCGGTATGGTCCTTCTGCTGGAACGAACCCGCGGTTTCCAAGTTCGTTCATTAATTGCCCAAGATCGTTCACTAAAAACGCAAGATGAGCTGAAGCGGGAGGACGCCCATCCGGTCCTTCAATTAGCTCGATGCATAACCCATCCCCCGCTAAAAACACTATTTTTTCGTCCATAAAAGACATTCGCTCTATCACTTTCAAATGGAGAAACGTTTGATAAAATTCAACTGATGCTTCAAGATGGCTTACATCAATTCCATAATGATGGACTTGCATCACTTCACCTCTTTAAATAATTAAATTCATATCGCCAAATTCATGCCATAAATATTTCATTTGAATCGCTTCCTGATAGGCCCTGTACAAATGATTCTTTTTTACAAAGGCAGATAACAAATCTAAATGGCTCGCTTCCGGTTCATGTAGACCGGTAATTAATCCGTCAACGACCTTCAGCTTTGTTTTTTCGTGAATGTATAAATTGGTCCAACCGCTTTGTGCCTGGACGATTCCCTTTTCGTCAGCCGCGCTTTCAAGGGACCTGACGACCGTTGTCCCGACAGCAATGATCCTTCCCCCATTTGCTTTTGTTTCAGCAATCGCTTCAGCTGCCTCTTGCGGTAGATGGTATTCTTCGTAGTTTTCCCGTGGGCCTAAATGCCACTTATCATCAAGCAAATAGCTTAATCCGGTATGAAGCTGGATGAAGGCGATCCGCACCCCCTTTTTCTGCAAGCGAAATAACAATTCCCAGCTGAAAGCGCGCCCTGCTGACGGCATTTCAACAGATCCAGGTGCTGTTCCATAGACGGTCTGATAATAATCAAGATCCCACGGCTTCTCAATATACTCATAGCGGATCGGCTGGCCGATTGCATAAATTTGATCGTACAGGTCGGAGCAGCATAAGTTGAACTCCAGTGTGACAAAAGGAGCATCTTGATGGGTCTTGATAACCGTTGCGGATAATACCGGGGAGAAACAAATCTGTTCTCCGATGTTCATTTCTTCACGGACGGCCAGCGCCTCCCAGACCTTCTCGCTTTTCCGATGGGCGAGCCGGATTTCTACTTCCCGGCCCTCCTCTTTTTTCAATGTTCCTTTTAAAACGGCCGGGACCGTACGGCTTGAATTCAGTACAACAAGGTCTCCTTTTTCTAAATAGCGATCAAGCTTATAAAATTGTGCATGCTCTCGATCCCCTGTTTCTTTATGAAGAACCATCATCCGCACATAATCGCGGCGAATCCCCCTTCTCTCCGGCGGCATTTTCGCATTTAATTCTTCCGGCAATGAGAAATTGATCGCAGACACCGCCATTAGTTCCCGCTCCCTTCTAGTGAAAACTCCTGGGCGCTAAACCGCTTACCATTGACTCCTTTTGCGCGATCAGAGGCAAGATAGCCGAACACATGTACAACATCATTCGGATTGGCGAGCTCGTAATCGCAATCTGGTACGGCGAGCGCATGCATTTCTGTATCCATCTCACCGGGGTCAACCATGTTCACACGGACTCCCGTTTCACTCACTTCATCCGCCCACGTTTCGGTCAAACCTTCAAGTGCAAACTTCGAGATTCCATAGGCACCCCAGCCTGCATAACCAACATTGCCAGCCTCCGATGTCACATTAATGATGCTTCCTTCATTGCGCTGCAGCATAGCCGGGAGCACCCGTCTTGTAACAAGGAACGGGCCAATCGCATTCACGCGCAAAACATCGGCAAAATCTTCTTCAGGATAATCAAGCAAATACGGCATCGGGCTTGGCCCGAGCATTGAGGCATTATTAATAAGAACATCAATCTTCCCGAAACGGTCTTCAGCCATTGCGACAAACCGTTCTACATCGCGTGCGACTGATGCATCCGCAACGACCGCCAACACCTCTGCCCCGAGTTTTTCCGCTTCCTGTTGAACTTCTCTTAGCTTTTCTTCCCCTCTCGCACAGATCGCAAGTTGATGCCCTTTTTGCGCAAAATATAGCGTCAATGCTCTCCCTAATCCTTTAGAAGCCCCTGTAATCATCACTACTTTTGCCATCTCAAGATCCTCCTTAAAGTTATTTTAAATACTTTTTATACTTTTATATTTAATAAGTTATTTACATTATAATCGTACTAATTTTCAGACGTCAATCTTTTCCTGTAAAAATTTTTCGACACGAGGTGCACTAAAAAAAGCTGCCAAAGAAGGCAGCTTTTTTATACACTCGCTTTTGAAACAGTTTCTTTTTTCCTCTTGCGTTGAAACAAGTTTGTTAACTTTTCGAGGATCTCGTAAATCACAGGTATGACAATCAACGTCAGGAGAGTTGATACGGTTAAACCGCCGATGACGACTACACCTAAACTCTTAGAGACAAGGCTTCCATTATCTTCACTGAAGAGAAGAGGAATCATCGCACAAATGGTAGCAACAGCCGTCATCATGATCGGGCGAAGGCGAATGGCACCCGCTTCAAGAATGGCTTCCCGTGTAGATAATCCTTTCGCTTTTTGCTGCTGAACACGGTCAATTAATACAATTGCATTCGTTACGACAATGCCAATGAGCATTAGTGCGCCTATTAACGCGGACGGATCCACTTGTATTTTTGAAATGACAAGACCGAGTATCGCCCCAACCGCTGCCAGCGGAAGGGAGAACAGGATCGCAAACGGTGCCCGTGCCTGGCCAAACGTAATGACCATGACCAGGTAAACGATCGCGATCGCCACTCCCATTGCCTGGAACAGGTCGGCAAATTGTTTGTTCATTTCCTCGGTTGCCCCGGCAACGCTTACTTTTACACCGGATGGCTTCTTCAATTTGTTTAACATTTTCGTAATGTCTGTATTGACTTGCTTAACATTTTTCCCGGTGATGACTGCTGATACTTGCAAATACTCTTTTCCGTCTTTATGGAATTCTTTCGATTTAGCCGGTTCGAATTTTAAGGAGGCGACATCCTTTATTTTGACGGGACCGGCTGTTTGAGAGACGATTGCCGTATTTAATAAATCCTCTCTATCTTTTGTTTTTGATAGATCATAGCTTATTTTTACCGGCAAGTCTTCACCGCCGATGGTTAATTGGCCGACAGGCGTTTTTCCGACAAGCGCGCGCACTTGATTGCCTATGTCTTCGGCGGACAACCCTTTCGCCTGCGCTTTTTTCTGGTCGACGTTAAGCCGCCATTCGTTTTTCAAGTCTTCATAGTTCGACTCGACTTTATCAAGGCCTTTCATTTCCTCCATTTTCTTTTTCAGTTCGATGGCTGTTGGCACGAGATCCTTTTTATTTTCCGCTGTAACGTTCAACGTCACTTTATCGGATCCGGATCCGCCCATCATGCTTGCTTTGCTTGTTGAAATTTGAGCGGGCTTATAGTCATTTGCAAGTGATTTAACCTTCTTAATGAACGCATCTGCATTTGCGCCTTTTTTCATTTTAACGGTAAGCGTAGCAATGTTATCCGTTTGCGCCTCCCCAAATTGGGCCATATCTTCGTCTGTCCCGACTTGTGAGATCGTCGTCTCTACTCCTTTTAGGCCCTTTAATTCATCTTCAAGGCGAAATGCCCCATTCTTTATATCCTCGAACTTCATGTCTTCCGGATATTCCATTTTCACCTGGACCATACTTTCATCAGCTGAAGAGATCGTCCCGGTGGGCAACATGACATACATGGCAATTGAACCGACGAACATCGCTAAACATAAAACACAAACGATAATTTTATGGTTTAGTGACCATTTTAAAGCAGATAAGTAGCGTTCAGGCTTTTTAAAGGAATGGGATTTCACTTTTTTCAACAAAACGAAACTCATTAATGGCACAACAGTCAATGCAACAATTAGAGAGGCTAAAAGCGAGTATACGACTGTTAACGCAAACGGTTTGAAAAATACGCCGATAAATCCTTCAACGAGTCCAATTGGCAAAAATACGGCAATCGTCGTAATCGTCGAGGATGTAATCGCAACAGCCACTTCTTTTACTGAATCAATGATCAGTTCTTTTGACCGTTCACCCGTCTGCAGCCTCCGATATATATTTTCAATAACGACGATGCTGTCATCGACTAGACGGCCGACAGCAACCGCAAGTCCTCCAAGTGTAAGGATGTTGAGTGTAATGCCTGATTTCTCTAACAGAATAAGTGTAATAAAAATCGAAAGCGGGATACTGACAATTGCGATAATCGTAGACTTAAAGTTTCGCAGGAAAACCAAGATGACGACGGAAGCAAACAAAGCTCCTAAAGCGACTTCTTTTGCCATCCGCATAACTGAATCGTAAAGGGATTGAGAAGTAGAATAAATGTCTTCCAGATGATATTTGCCATCAAATTGTTTATTAATCGCTTTCAACTTTTCCTTAACATCTTTTCCAACTTGAACGGCGTTTCCGCTATCTTCTTTGGTCACTGCGATATACATTGCTTCTTTTCCATCGACCCTTGTAACGGAACTGTTCGTTTGTTGTTTCGTTACATCGGCAACGTCTTTTAACACGACATGAGGAGCAACCGGCAATTCTTTTAATTCGTTTAAGTCTTTCATTTTTCCAACGACGCGCAAAGAGTTCGTTTTTCCATTCAAGGTAATATCACCGGCAGGGAGGGAAATATTCTTCCCTTTCAATGCGGCTATGATTTGCGGCATAGTTACTTTTTTAGCTAGCATTTCCTTTTCGTTCAATTCAATGGATATCTCCCGGGCAGACTTTCCATATAGCGTTACATCCCCTACACCGTCAATGCTTTCAAGCTGGGAAATGGCAACATCTTCGATTTCTTTTTGATCGTCAGTTGTAAATTTCCCTTCCTTATTAATTGCAATCTGTTCGATCGGAATCATCGATGTATTTAATTGCACGACATATGGCTTTTTTACTCCATCGGGAAGAGGAAAACTGTTCACAATACTTTCAACTTCCCTCTTGGCTTCTTTCATATCCGTTTTAACGCCAAATGATAGGTCAATTTTAGAGATTCCTTGATTGGTAGTCGATACAATCGATTCTAAATGCTTTACATTTCTTAAATCTTTTTCAAGCGGGCTTGTGATCGATTTCGCCATCGACCCGGTGTCCATTCCATCAGCTAACGTCGTAATGGTAACCACCGGATTATCGAGGCTTGGGAGAAATTCCATCGAAAGTTTATTTCCCGACAGAATTCCCATTATAGATATAATAAAAACCATAATGACGATCGCGGCTCGGTTCTTCATAGAAAATTTTGTTAAGTGCAGCATATACTGCCTCCTTTTTTATTTTCATCTTCCAATAAAAAGAAATACAGCCACATTTTATTATGCTAGAGTTAGAAATACAACATATTTCTTTCCAAATTAATAAAATGATTACATTTGTCACTTTTCCCTATGACAAAACTCATCATAATAAAAAATAAACCGCCCCTCTCGCCTTTTTTATGTAAAAGTTAAAGAAAGTGGCCACATCTGTTCCCCCCTTACTTTTGCATCTCATAGATTATAGATTAGCGGGTTCCTTTCTTTTCCAAAACGTTCTCGGGTCGTGTCTTTTACTAAGACTTCGGGCGTAGTTGTACTAGAAGGAAAAAAAGTGCAGCTGCCTACGATGGTAAGCAGCTGCACTCTTAATTTGCTTCAACATAATTTATTCCTACTGTTTCGTCGATTGAGCGATTAAAACGGTATGGCCCAATTTTTTGAACGCCGGTATTTTTAAATTTCACATGTTTATGTCCGTAGGCTTTTGCCGTTACAACAATGGCATCAAGCATTTTTCTTGTCTCCATATTATTTTTTAATGGAGATTTTTGATGAAATGAAACGACGGCTGATGATTGTTGTCCTGACGCACCTAGCTTAATATGTTTAGGAATGACAGGCGATAATTGGCTCTCGTCCTTTATTCCGTATTTAAGTTCATTTAAAGCATTTTTAAAATCCCTTGGAATATGTTTTATATTCGCCCCGTAACTGTTCACTAAAAATTCGTCACCGGTATCCGTTTGCATGACAAACGTTGGCGATCCGACTAAATCAAGATTAAATTCGCGTTTTCTTTGATCGTCTCCAATTGTTATCCCGGGTTTCCCATTTGTCATTAATTTTGCTTTTGTAAATTGATGATTATAGGCGAACGTGTATTCCAATAATTTTTCAAATAAGGCAGCCTCTTTCTTGTCACGGATTTCGCCTGAAGGAATATCAACGACTATCGTATTTCCATCTTCTTTAAACGACAGCTTATTTAAGATGGTCGTGTCCAACCCAACTGTCTCCGGTTTAAATTTGGTCAATACTTGCTTAACATTTTTTACGTAAGACCCTTTATCCTTCACAAGAAAGCTAACAGGAACAATACATGGCATTTCCCGTTCTAAATAGGCAATCGTCACCACCGCTTGATCTGGTTGCTTGATTTGGCCTTTCAAAATCGGAGCGTGGTATCTCTCGCCGTTTTTAATGAATGAGTTTGAGTTTTGCTCTTTAGTTTCCAGGCTTACAAGTGATAGTTTTCCGTTCTTTGTTAAATCATGCGGTGTATCCATTCCAGATGATTCGAAGCCTTTTATATCCTCTACTCTTTTCTTGGAGGAGGAAGATTGATTACTCTGGTGATTTACAGGGATGAGAACTGAGATCATGACAACAACACATGCCGTCGCGATCGTCGGAACAACCCTTGTTTTGACCCACCTTTTCTTTCGTTCGGATTCTTCCAGTTTTGATTTAACTTGTTGAAAGACGCGCTCTTTCGATTGCCTATCCTTTATGGGAGGCATATTTTCCAATTGTTTTTGGATTTGCTCTTCATTCCACTTAAACGATTCCATCTTTCAATTCCTCCTCTAAGCCCAAACGCTGATCCAAAAGATCTCTTAGCCGCTTAACTGCCCGATGTTGCGTCGTTTTCACTTTACTTTCCGACCAGCCGAGCACTGCAGCAGTTTCCGTAATGGAGAGTGATTGAATAAAACGAAGAATGAGTACTTGTTGTTGGTCTTGCGTGCATTTATGCAATGTTTTATATAACTGCTTGACCGATTCTTTTTGTGTTACCCATTCGTCCGGCAATGGTTCATGATCTTTTATCAAGTTTTCTTTTTCCGATAACGTAAAGAATAAAAGTTTCTTTTTTCTGCGGTTTTGCTTGCGAATCCAATCAATCGTGACATGTCTTGCAATCGAATGGAGCCATGTTTTTTCAGAGCTTTTTCCTTCAAAGCTTTTATATGACTTTAAAACTTTTATATACACTTCTTGAACTAAATCTTCTGCAACTTCCCGATTTCTTACCATATAAAAAATATATTGAAACAGAGATTGGTGATACTCCTCATATAACCGGTCAAATGAGTCTTCCACAAAATAGACCCCCTAACGTTCTATACTATTAGTCGCTAATCTTATTAAAAAGTTACATTATTAATCTGAATTTGTGCCGTCCTATTAAAATCTGTCTCTATTAATTTACTACATTCCATTTATCTTATGGTTACAATATGGAAACAATCACATCACATTTATTTTCATATCAAAAATAAAACGTATGGCATTTGACAGAGGGACAAGGGAGTATATACAATTATTAGATACTTAAGAAAAGATTGCCGGAAGATTCTTCTGCTGGTCTTTCTTTTTGTTGTTGACGTTTCTATTTATTTAAAAAGTATAAGGAGAGAAATGCGTGAAAGCCATGAAGCGCTTTTTTAAGCAACGGGAAACTTACATTGGAATTGCTTTAGCCCTTGCCTTTCAGCTGGCGTTTTTCTTTGTCTGGCTAAGCGGATACCATGGCGAGAGCCGCCATGTTAATCCCCTTCGGATGGCCGTTGTAAACGATGATCCCGAGCAAGGAAAGGAAATCGTAAAAGCTATCCATCAACGTCTTACATATAAAATTTCCGACCTGAATTCACTGCACCAGGCAAAAAAGAACATGAATCAGCTTCAATACGACATGATTGTTTATATCCCGGGAAATTTTTCGACAAACATTTTAAAAGGAAAAACAGCCAATATTAATTTCTACATCAATCAATCGAACTCCAAATCTACTCGAAAGGCAATGGAAAACGTAGCGAAGGAAATTACAACACGGGTCAATGAAGAAGTATTTATTCAAAAAAAAGCAGCAATTACAAAGGAATTAAAAAAGCAGTCTGAGTCTCAAAATAAAGATAACATCCTAAAAACGCCAAATTTAATGGATGTAATCAATGGATTTAGAATAAACGGCGTACATGCAACCATTATTAAAACAAATGAAGTGAAAAGCTTTTCCGCTACCATGGTCCCTATGATGGTAGTATTGGCATCGTTTGTCGGCGCCATGATTATGAGCTTACAACTATCTTTTGCAGCAAAAAAGATTTCTCGCCTGTATTCAAAATGGTCCCTTTTTATATCGAGGCAGCTTATTAATCTCGGAATCCCTATGTTTATCTCTATACTTACTGTGTTGCTCATGCTGGCTTCCGATGTGCATTTTAAAACATCAATTTTTGTCATCTGGCTGTTTCAGTCCCTTGTCTTATATTCATTCCTTTGCCTCAGTCAACTGTTTATCATTCTTTTCGGCAATGCAGGAATGTTATTAAATATTATCATTCTTTCTGCACAACTCGTTACGTCAGGGGTCATTATCCCGCGTATGATGTTAAGCAGCTTTTTTCAAACGATCGGCAAGTTGCTTCCAGCGACCTATGCGGCAAATGGCTACTTTACAACCGCTTTTGGAGATGGCAATTTAACAAAGGACATCTATTGTTTGCTGCTCATATCGATAACATGTCTTCTTCTTTCAGCCATTCGGATCCTGTTAGCGAAAGAGAACAGCCCCCAAACAAATGCTACAGCATGACAAAAGAACGAAAAACCGGAGTAAAAATGAACTGCACCCCAATTGTTAGACACAACGAACAATTGGAGGTGCAGTTTTTTATTGAATGCTCTCTTTAATAGATTGGTCAAGCCGATTAGACATATGCACTTGCTCAACGAACGTTTCAAAGCCAGCAGCGAGCAGTGTATTATAAACAAGCTGGTTATTTTTCGAGAGATTTCTCACCATTCTTTTTATCTTATGATACGGCTGGAAAACATGATAGAGAATGAAATCAGCTACCTTTTGATCATCAATTGACTCTTTGATCTCACACTGATTGAGAGCAATCGTTTGAATGTTATGTTTCTCATCCATCATCCGCTGGTAAACCGCATATGCCAGAACCTCATTGCCTTTTTTAACAATGATTGATTCTGCGCCTTTGCAGCTTGGAACTTGCACTTGCCATGCCTTTATCGGTTGAAAGAATTCGAGTGACTGAATATCCTCAGGAATGCCCCGGACTATTTCAAAATTGGAATTGGTGTGGAAAGCGTCTATTGTCATCGCTCCATTCTGTTGTAAAAAAACAAGTTCCTCAAACACTTCATACCCCATTTTTTTATATAAAGCAATGGCCCGCTCATTTTGTGCAACCGCTTCCAAAAGGGCTAAATCCACTCCTTGTTCCCGATACACATCAAGACACGCCTCTATTAATACTTTGCCGATTCCTTGTCCGCGGAATTCAGGTTTAATCCCGGTTCCTCCATTCCATGCAATCTTTTTTCCATCCATCTCACGAAAGCCATTTATGGCAAACCCTACAGCAACATGATCCACGTAAGCCACAACTGAATGTTCAGGTGATAGACCTTCATTTGCCAACTTTCGAATAAAAGCATCGACCGTCATCGTCATATTTGAAAAATAATATTTAAATCCCTCATTCCATAACACAACCGCTTCCTTATAACTTAATTCGCTGAATCGTTTGATCGATATCACATTTTAACCTCCCGGGACAAAATTAAAAATGACTGGTCATTTTATTTTAATGTAGCACGAATTTCCAATTCTTTTCAACAAAAAGCATTCGACATCGCTTAGCGCCGTTTTAGACATGAAAAAGCTAAAGCCTATTGGGATCTATAACATTACTTATTTCGGCTCCCCCATCAAAGGGTTTACACAAAAAAATTTAAAATTCCACGAATGCCCTAACTGTTTGTCCCAAACTATTTTGCTGTTATGTACATACTCTATTATGCAAGGAGTTGTAAATCCCTTTTTACGAAAGGAGAGTTATTATGCAAAGACCTGGAAAACGTCAATTTGGCTTTGGCGGTGGTTACGGCTTCGGTGGATATCCGGGATTTGGAGTTGGCGGAGTCGGTTACGGTGTACCTGTTATGGGTGGTTATCCATACGGAGGCTATGGGTACGGCGGTTATGGCTATGGATATGGCGGCTACGGCGGTTTTGGATACGGCGGCGGTTGGGGCCGCGGATTCGCTATTATCGTCGTCCTCTTCATCCTGTTAATCATCGTTGGATGTTCTTGTGCCGGATTCGGTGGCTTCGCTAAAGGATTTGGCGGCAGTTCATGTGACGGATGCGGCTGTTAGTTCTAAAGCCGCTTTGGCTAGAGGCAAGAAGCAGGATTGGAATCGGCAAATAGCCGATTCCTTTTTTTACACCTATAATTAAAAATCAGTTAGACGAAACAAGGCTGCAAGACTTTTCTTGCAACCTTGTTTTCTCTTATTCTTCTTTTCTGGCAAACGGCCACCAATTCGCTTTGCCGAATGTTTTGACCATGACCGGGATAAAGAATGGAAGAATGACGAATGCATAGAGGAATACTCCCGTCAGGAAAATGGTCGCGATTTGCATCATCGATAGTACGCCTGACGGATACATCGCAGCAAACGTCCCGCCGAGTATAATGACCGCAGAAATAATGACTGTTCCCATTTTCTTCATTGATTCGATCATCGCTTCTTTAACGGAAATTCCTTTATATTCATTAAACCGGTCCATTAAGAAAATGCTGTAGTCGACTCCAAGGGCAAGCAGTATGACAAACCCGAAAAACGGAACAGCCCAGCTAATACCCGAGTAGCCTAAGATGTTGACGAAAATCGTTTCAGACACCGACATCGCCGTATAATAGGTTAAAAT
This sequence comes from Fictibacillus sp. Mic-4, assembly GCF_049843615.1. Lineage (NCBI taxonomy): Bacteria > Bacillati > Bacillota > Bacilli > Caryophanales > Fictibacillaceae > Fictibacillus > Fictibacillus sp. Mic-4. The sequence continues at coordinate 48,132 of NZ_JBBHZM010000023.1, forward strand.
AAGCGAAGCGAGAATGTAGAGCGGCATAATGACGGATCTGAGCAACAAAACTAAAATGACGCCAATGCCTATGAGCATCATGGCAACCGTCTTGGTATAGTCAGACGTTGAAATATCATTTAAATCGGAATACATGCTTGTCACTCCGCTGATGCCGACCTGTGCATTTTCCAAATTTGTTCCCTTTACGGCACGTTTTATCGCTGCTTTAATATCATCTACTTTATCGAGCGCCTCGCTTGAATACGGATTTTGCTTAAAAATAACATCCATCGTCGCCATTTTCCGGTCCGGTGACATGTACGTATTAAACACTTGCTGAAAATCATTATTGCTTAAAACGACATCCGGTATATACCATCCGGCAAGCTCCTTATCTGATGCGGATGACAGCCCTTTTAAATAATCGTTGGCCGATTCAAGTCCGCCTGATACTTTATGCAACCCGTCGGCACTATTCTTTAATCCATTCGTTAATTGGCTCATTTGTCCATCCAATTGGCCAAATCCTTCTTGAAGCTGTTTTTGCCCATTATTAATCCTGGTAAGCCCATTTTGCACTTCAGGAAGTTTTGAAATGACCTGGCTTTGCCCTTCGGCCGTTTTGGATAGCCCGGACTCAAGTTGCTCCAATCCTTTCACAAGTTGACCAAGTCCATTGCTTACTTTTTTTTGTCCATTGACTACTTCCGTGAGGCCGTTGTTTGCGGTTTTGATCCCTACTGACGTTTTACTCAAGTTTTGATTAAGCTGGGCCAATCCGTTTGAAAGTCGGTTAACCTCGCTTTGAAGTTGCATGATGGTTCCTTTCATCATTTGATAATCCTGATCCGCCGCAAGTTCTTTATGGTTTTTTTCCAGATTGGCAAAATGGGGGGTAAGGCTTTTCAGTGCCCCAGAAACCTTCGCTATTCCTTTCTGCGCATCTTCATAATGCGTTGCAAGTTGTGATAAACCGGCACCTGCCTGCTGATAGCCTTGAAGCAATTTCTGGCTGTTTTCATAAAGCGATTGTGCACCGGTTTTCGCTTCGGTGACTGCCTTTTTCATTTCCCCGGCACCGGAAGAACCTTCACGTATCGCTTTTTCGATGTTTGATAGGCCGCCCGAAATTGCCCCGACGCCTGTTTTCAGGTCATCCGTTCCGTCAACAAGAGCACCGATGCCTTTTGTTGTTTCTTTTAATTTCGGTTCATTTTCCGATAGTTTAGATCTCGCATCTTCTAAACCGTCACTGATTTTTTTTATTCCATCGTTGCTTTTGCCTAGCCCTTTGTGCAGCGACTTTACTTGATTGGCGACAAGCAGTTCTTTTAGCTCATCTCCGACTGGCCTTGTCGCGCTTCTGACCGTATCCACGCCGTTTACTTTTTCAACTTCACGGCTAATTTTTTCCATTGTCGCTAAATATGACGCGTGGTCCATCGGCTCATCATTTTTTACTACAATTTTCGTTGGCAGCGATTCGCCGGGGCCGAAGCTATCTGCAATGATGTTAAAGGCTTTCACCGAATTGTAGCTGTCGCCGATTTCCTCGAGGGAATTGTACGACAATTGCCCGTTATACGTCAGCAGAAATGGCGTAACAATGGCGGCCACTAACAATAACGTAAGAAGCGGACGCTTAAAGGAAAACGTTCCGGCAGCTCCCCAAAACCGGCTCGGTTTATGCTCAATTGACTTTTTCGCCGGCCAGAACAGCTTCTTTCCTAAGACCGCCATAAAGAATGGAACAATCGTGACAAGGGCAAGAAGCAATATGGCAATACCAACCGCAACACCGACAGCCGATTGATACAGCTTAAATGTCGATAACCCGATGACAGCAAATCCGAACATTACCGCAATGCCGCTGAACAGCACCGTTTTCCCTGCCGTTTTATAGGTTGCAAGTATGGCATCATGTAAATGCTCATGGGAGCCAATCTCTTCTTTAAATCGGCTCAATAGCAAAATGCAATAGTCCGTTCCAATTCCGAACAGGACCGCCACTAAAAAGATTTGCGTAAAATTAGAGAGCGGAAAATCCCATTTGTCCACTAAAAATGCGACAATCGATTGCGCAGTAATATAGCTAATTCCGACAGTTAATAGCGGAATGAACGGCGCAATCAATGACCGGAACACAATGAGCAAAACCGCCAGGATAAAAATAACCGTAATGTATTCCGTCTTTTTCAATCCATCCTGCGAGCTCTTCATGACATCTTCATCAATCATCCAGCTGCTCGTATAATAATGATCGACTTTGACGTCGTTCAACTCCCGATAGAGCGCCTTTGAAATTTCGGCAGGCTCGCGCTTTCCTTTTTGAACCGTCAGCATGACAAGAATCGTTTTTCCATCTTTACTGACGAGCTGGTCTTTTAACTCTTTTTGATGAAAATGGGAAAGAATGGATGATACACCAAGCCTTTGCCTATCGTGATCAAGCCGGTCAAGCCCACGTTTGATTTCCGCGAGGTCCGCTTTCGTAAGCCTCTCATGATCGTGAAAAACGAGGGCAACCTGCGATTCGCCTTTTGCCTTATGTTCGTCCATTTGATTGAGCAGCTTTTGCGCATCGGTAGAAGGATACCCGTCTGGAACACCGATCTGGCCTTTTTCCCGAACGAGGTTGGCCATATTCGGTGCAGTCATCACCAGCAGGGCAACAACCAGGACCCAAACGGCAACGATTAGCCATCTTGCTTTAATGATCCCTCTCATTCTTCTAATTTCTCCTCCTTCTCTTCATGGAGCAATTGGGCAAACGTTTCAAATGTATGGATAAACGCTTCAATTTCTTTCTGGTCAAATTGTTTCAAATACGTTGAAACAATTTCAAACACCTTTTTATTTGACCATTCAAACACGTTATTTCCTTCTTCCGTCAACATTAAATACACGATCCGCCGGTCTTTTCGATCACGGAACCGTTTGATATAGCCTTTTTCTGTTAATCTTGCAATGATTGCCGTAATGGCGCTTTTATTCACTAAAAACATCTCGGCAAGTTCAGTTGTCGTTGCACGCCCGAGCAATTTAATCGTCCGCAAGATGCAATGCTGCTCGATCGTTAAAATGTCTTGCAACTGCTCTTTAATTAGCGACTGAATTCGCTTTGTTACCGTAAATGAAGCCATTTCATAACGGTTAATAACCTCCTGCAAATCCATTGTATTCACCTTTTTTCTATGTAGAATCATATTGTTCACAAGTTGAACTGTTTATGTTGATAACTATATGAAAAAGTATATTCTCTGTCAATGAAAATATTAGTCTGGTTTGAAGCCATAAGAGAACAGATCCATCAATCAAACGTTTGATTAAAATCAATGTTAGAAATCCTTACACTAATATAGCGGAAATTTTATAATTTTCATATAATTATTGACATATCTTTGTTATTTTTATTAACATAAGTGCAAGCAACAGCGGATTATAAACGAGGGGTGAATGAAATGAGTCAGTCTTACAAAGACAAAAAAGTAATCACCATCGGAATTGTCAGTGAATTAACCGGTTTGACCCACCGGCAAATTCGCTATTATGAAGAACGGAATTTAATCTTTCCCGAACGGTCGAAGCACGGCAATCGGAAATATTCTTTTTCAGATATTGAACGGCTCATGGAAATCGCAAATCAAATTGAAGACGGGGTGCAAACTTATGAAATTAGAAAAGAAATGATGCGGAGAGAAAAGCAGCTTGATCGAAAGGAAGTTAAAAAAATGATTCGAGGGCAATTGAATGCCCATTTCAAAATAAGGGAATGAGCGACTTTTATTCTTTAAGCGAAAACGCTCCCTCAGGCAAATGTCCGGGAGCGCTCTAGCTAATTTACTGTTAAATCGATGACCGGCCTTACCCTTACCGCACAAACTTTAAAACCCGGCATTTTGCAAATGGGGTCTAACCATTTCCTACGAACACCATTTTTTCTTTTTCATTTCATCCCTCTTCCTTTAAATGGTTGATTTACATATCGGAACCTTATCTTTATTGCAAAAGCGTATCATGGAAGCCTTTTGTTCGCTTCAATGATGTAAGGAAAGCTGACATTGTTTTTTCATTAAAAAACCCTTCTTTTCTGTTAGAAAGAAGGGTTTCGTGCGCTATGATTCTATTCCTTGCCAAATCTCCTGCCTCCGCAAAATTCAATCTCATAAGGAGAATTTGTTAAGGCTATGATTTCAACTGTTTTTCCTGTTTTCGGCGAGTGGATCATTTGATCATTCCCGTAATAGATTCCGACATGATGAACGAAACCTTTGCCTTCGTCGTAGGCAAAAAAAACAAGGTCTCCCGGTTCTAATTCGTCTCTCGTCACTTTTTTCCCGCGTTTATGTTGGTCAGACGCGTCTCTTGGGATCGTGATTCCATTAAAATGGTGCATCGTATAAGCAAAACCGGAGCAGTCGTAACCAAACCCCGACATACCGCCCCATAAATACTCCAGGTTAAGGAATTTCTCCGCTGCCCTGACAATATCTTGCCCGGTTCCTTTAGGGATGCCGTCGTGGACAGAGTAGATTTCAACATCATTTCTTCTTACTTTTTTCGTTCCATCTATCGTCCCTACCTCAACCCATTCTTCCCCTATTTGTTGAATGGCGAGCCGGGTATTAAAACTTATTTCTATTTCCTTCTTTTCTTCTAAACGATATAAAAAAGCAGTAGGAGAGGAGATAACCGCAAAAGAATCATAGGAGCCGCCTTCAAATGACGAAGCCGGGGTGAGCTGCTGCTTCGGAATCCATCCCGGATACCCGGACTCGTTTTTCCCAGAAGGCTGGTCGGGAACAAGAACCGATAACCACTCTCCATTTTCTTCTGTCACAATCACCTTTTGGCCATAGAGTAGCTGTGACTGGATCATATTTTTGGCATGGAGCTCCAGCTTATCGTCATAGCTGTTCGATGAAATCCACTTTTTTATTTGTACAGGATTAGAAAGCAGCAGCTGATCTTTCTCCCGTGGAGATTCAGGTGATGTCCATAACGTCGCAACGGATACATTGACGATCCATTCGTTTTCCAAACTAAGCCCTCCGATCTTTCTGTTAAAATGGGTGTTCATCCTTTAGAACACCCATTCTATCGTCTATTTTACGTCCGCCCACTTTAATTCCAAATAGCCAACCGGATGTCTGACGATGCCGGTTACATTTTCATTTTGCAAGTACACTTGATTATAGAAGTAGAGCGGGAAAATTGGCGCTTCATCGATTAAAATCTTTTCCGCTTTATGCATGTCTTCAAACCGCTTCTTCTCATCGCCTTCTTTTTTCGCACTTGCAATAAGCTTGTCATATTCTTTATTGCCCCATCCTGTCCGGTTCATCGGGCTGTCAGTCACAAAGCTTTCTAAAAAGTTGATCGGGTCCGCATAGTCCGCTAAAAAGGAAGAGCGGGAGAATTGCAGTTTCAACGCTTTTTGATCCGTTGAAAAGACATTGGCCTCAAGGCTTGCCAGCTTAACATTGACGCCAAGGTTTTCCTTGAACATTTCCTGAAGGGCTTCAGCGATTTTCTTATGTGTATCATCCCCCGTGCTATAGGTTAAAGTGACTGGCGGAAGTTTATCATACCCTTCTTCTTTCATCCCCTTTTGTAGAAGCTCTTTTGCTTTTTCCTTATCCGGCTTGATCAAATCGCCGCCAACCTCGCGGAAATCCCCTCCCGCCGGGTCATTAAATCCGTAGGCGACAAACCCATGGGCCGGCTTTTCCTTATTTTTCGTTACATAGTTAACGATGTCTTCTTGATTAACGGCAAGGCTGAACGCTTTCCGGATATTTTTGTTTTGGAACGGCTTCATTTTTACATTAACCCGGAAGAAGTAAGTCCCGGATTGATCTTCAACCTTCGCTTTCCCTTCCTTAAATAACTTTTCGCTTAAGTCAGCGGGAATTCCTGATGTTGACAGTTCCCCTGTTTGGAACATTTGGTATTCTGTGTTGCTGTCACCGATCATTTTCCAGACGACGCCATCTAATTTCACGCTTTTTGCATCCCAATAGTTATTGTTCTTGACCATTTTCATCTGGTCTTTATGCTTCCACTCCGCCAATTTGAATGGGCCGTTTCCAACAAATGTATTGGCTTCTTTTGCCCAGTCTTTGTTTTTTTCCACCGTTTCTTTCGGCACTGGAAAGAATACCGGGTTGGAAATGACGCTTAGAAAATATTTTTGCGGACTGTTCAACGTCACTTCGAGCGTCTTATCATCTTTCGCTTTCACTTTCATATCTTGTGCGCTTCCTTTACCGGTGTTAAATTCCTCAGCCCCTTGAATAAAGTAGGATAAGAAAGCCGCAGGAGAAGCTGTTTTCGGGTCTGCGACACGCTTCCATGCATATTCAAAATCTTGCGCTGTCACCGGTTTTCCGTCCGACCATTTGGCGTCCTCGCGGATTTTAAACGTATACGTTTTCCCATCGCTTGAAACTTCCCATTTTTCAGCTGTGGCTGCTTCCGGCTCGTTATTTTTCCCGAGTCGGGTCAACCCTTCCATCAAGTTGTTTAAAGGGTTATATGAAATGGCATCAAATCCGATAGGCGGATCAAGTGAAGTCGGTTCATTTCCATTATTTAGCGATACGATTTTCTCCTTCCCGCTTTTATCTCCCTCTTTGCCTGGCGGGTTTGCCCCTGTTGTACATCCTGCTACCATTGCGATCATCACAAAAGCGACAAGCATGACTGACCATTTTTTCATCGGAAAGTACCTCCTTGAAATTTTTAGCTATACGTCTTTTCACGCAAATGAAACTTGACCTGTTTCGCCCTTTGGTCCTGTAGCCAGCAATTTACTTCATGCCCTTCTGCCACAAGAGTTCTACCGGGCTGATAGGCATCGCATACTTCCATGGCAAACTCACATCTTGAGCTATAAGCGCAACCGATAGGCGGTGCGAATAAATCTGGCGGCGACCCGGGAATCGGAATTAAAGGCTGGCCACGCTCCAAATCCAATCGCGGCACGCAATTTAGCAATCCTTTCGTGTAAGGGTGCTGAGGGTTATAAAAAATTTCGCTGGTCGTTCCTGACTCGACAACCTTACCGGCATACATGACGTTGATCCGATCGGCGAGCTTTGCAACGACCCCTAAATCGTGGGTAATCATAATGATTGCGACCCCCGTATTTCGCTGGATTTTTTTAAAAAGGTCGATAATTTGCGCTTGAATGGTCACATCTAAAGCTGTCGTCGGTTCGTCCGCGATTAAAATGGACGGATTACAGACGAGCGCCATCGCGATCATGATGCGCTGCCTCATCCCGCCGCTGAACTGGTGGGGAAATTGTTTTAATCGTTCTTTCGGATTGGCGATGCCGACTTCCCCGAGCATTTCACATGCCCGAAATTGGGCTTCTTTTTTCGTCACGACTGGTTCATGTTGCAAAATCGCCTCCGTAATCTGGTCGCCGATTGTTAACGTTGGATTGAGCGAGGTCATTGGATCCTGAAAAATCATTGAAATGTCTGAACCACGGATTTTCCTCATCTCTTTTTCGGAAATCTTTGTAAGGTCGCTGCCTTTAAAGAGAATGCTGCCGGATGTAATTTTCCCGGGAGGATTCGGAATGAGCTTCATGATGCTCTGGGCAGTCACACTTTTGCCGCATCCGGATTCCCCAACAATCGCAACGGTCTCCCCTTTTTTAACGGTAAAACTGACTCCCCGAACGGCCTGGACTTCCCCGCCGTAAGTTTTAAATGAAACGTGTAAATCTTTCACATCAAGGATCGTATTCATGCGGATCACCTCCGTAATTTTGGATCGAGTGCATCCTGCAATCCATCACCTAACACGTTGAACGCAAACATCGTTAATGAAATAAAAAAAGCCGGGAAGAAAAGCCGCCACCACTGGCCGGTTAAAATCGTCGACAATGCATCACTCGCCATGACACCCCAACTTGCATACGGCGCCTGAACGCCCAACCCGATGAAGCTGAGAAACGCTTCAGCGAATATCGCGGTTGGAACTGTTAACGTCATTTGGACAATGATCGGACCCATCGTGTTTGGAAGCAGGTGTTTTCGAATAATCCGTCTCGTTTTACCACCAAACGTTTTTGAAGCGAGGACGAACTCGTAATGTTTTAATTGCAGCACTTGTCCACGAACAATTCGCGCCATTCCTGTCCAACCGGTAATGCTGAGTGCAACAATGATTGTCAAAAGCCCCGGGCCCATGACGACCATAAGAAGGATGACCATTAATAAATAAGGGAGACCGTATAAAATTTCAACGATCCGCATCATATAATGATCGGTCCTGCCGCCTTTGTATCCCGAGATCCCTCCGTAAATGACGCCGATCACAAAGTCGACCAATGCCGCCATAACCCCGACAAATAACGAAATCCTCGCCCCATACCATGTTCTTGTAAAGACATCTCTGCCAAGGTTGTCCGTACCGAACCAGTGTGAAGCAGAAGGCGGCAAATTGCTTTCGGTTAATGCCTGTTTCGTTACTTCATACGGTGACAAAATCGGGCCGAAAATGGCCATGATGATAAGTAAAATCAACGAAACCAATCCAGCCATCGCAAGTTTGTTTTTCACCAATCTGCGGCGGGCATCCTGCCAGTACGACAGCCCGGGACGAACAATTGCATCAGCATTCCTTGCTTTTCTTTTTTTAGGAATAAACAACTCATCCGGAGGGAACTGTCTTTTTTCATTACCTGTGCGATTTGGAAGCACCATCCTACTCCCCCTCCTTTTTATGGAGCTTAATTCTCGGGTCAATAATTCCATAGGCAATGTCGACTAAAAAAAGCAAAAAAATGAGAAGTGTGCTGTAAAAAACGGTCGTGCCCATAATGACAGGATAATCACGGTCGTTAATGCTGCTGACAAAATATTGACCCATGCCGGGGATGGCAAAAATCTTTTCAATGACAAAACTTCCGGTTAATACAGCGGCAACTAAAGTCCCTAATATCGTAATAACGGGAAGAAGCGCATTTCGGAGCGCATGTTTAACGACAATTTTAAATGGCGATAAGCCTTTTGCCCGTGCCGTTCGAATATAGTCTTGCGTCAGTACTTCGAGCATGCTTGATCTTGTCAAGCGGGCAATAATCGCAAGCGGGCTCATGGAAAGCGCGAGAGCAGGCAAAATCATGTGCTTGTAGCTCGCCCATGTCGCAACGGGAAGCAACTTCAAGTCTACCGCTACAACTTGAATGAGAAGGGTTGCCATAATGAAGTTCGGAACGGAAATGCCGATGACGGCCAATGTCATGGCCCCATAATCGATAACCCCATTATGGCGAAGGGCGGCAAAAATGCCTAAAGCAATTCCGGAAATGATCGAAAAAAGGAGCGCTACAGAACCGAGCTCAAACGAAATTGGAAAGCCGCGCGACAATAATTCATTAACTGATGTGGAGCTTTGTTTAATTGAAGGACCGAAATCAAATTGTAGAAGAGATTTTAAGTAAATACCGTACTGAACGAACAAATTTTCATCTAAATGGTAGTGGGCTTCCAGGTTTTTTCTCACCGTGTCATTCGTGTTTCTCTCCTGGTTGAACGGTGAACCCGGTATGGCGTGCATCAAGAAAAACGTAAGCGTGACGATGACCCATATGGTAATCATCATGGATATAAAGCGTTTGCCGATATATTTTAGCATCTTTGGATCCCACCTTTACAGATTTTCCGAACGAGAAATCCCATCGCCTTTAGGCATGAGAAGAAAGTGAGGCTTCGATGTGGTCATAGGTCTTTAAACGTTCAACCTCTAAATTAAGTTTAAAAAAGTGTTCCAATTTTCCGATTTCAATGGTAGAATAAAACTGTATACGAATATATGTTCCTGTTTATAAAAATTAAAGGGAGGTGAGTCGAAATGTTTGTCACCCATTCCTTTCGCATTCCTTATGACCCATTGATTTATGATCAATTGCGAACGATGCAACGTGAAGCGGCTTCGGTTTGGAATGATATTGTCCGGGAAGCAACGAGTTATTTCTTCACCTATAAAAAATGGCTCAACAAATTCGACATTCAAGCGGTACGTAAAGGCTCCTATAATCTTCATTCCCAAACCGTTCAGGCAATTGTCGATAAATACGATGCCAACCGCCAGACGACCCGGAAGCTGAGAAAGACGGATAAAAAAATAAAGTACCCATGGAAAGAAAAATATTATTATTGTATTCCGCTCAAACAAGCCTCCATGGACATTTCAGACGAAACAATCGGCATCAAAAAAGCAGAGTATCGCCTGTCTCTTGTCGACTTCGTCACGAAAAAGAGAAAGAAAAACTGGAATGAAAAATTTCCGAAACGAAATGAACAAGTGATCATTCCGAACCTCGCAAAAGAACCATTAACGAATTGTAAATACGCTGAAATCGTTTGGAAAAACGGTTCCTATTGGTTCCACTATTCCGTTAACGTACAAGAAAAAGACCTTTCTTCCTTGCCCTTATGTCCTGCCGGAGCGGACTTAGGGGAAATCCATGCCGTCACCGTAGCCACCGAAAACAAAGCGCTCGTCGTCTCCGGACGCGCGATCCGAAGCATTTCCCAATTTCGCGCCAAAGTGCTGGCTGATCTTCAAAAGAAAATGTCCCGATGCAAGAAGGGATCCCGCCAATGGAAAAAATACAACACCGCAAAGAAACGAATCCGCCAGAAATCTAGTAACCAATTAGAAGACCTCGAACATAAAACAACGAAAGAAGTGATCGCATTTTTAGAAAATGAAAACGTCACAAATCTTGTCATCGGACGGGTCGCCGGGATTGAGAAAAACACAAAAAAGGATAAAAAGAAAAAGTCGAAAACAACGAAAGTAAGAAGGCAACAGCTTTCCCTTTGGAACCAGGGAAAGATCAAACAAAAGCTAACATATAAGGCTCGGCTGAAAGGTATCAAAGTAGAAGAAACGGAAGAAAGCTATACGTCGCAAACCTGTCCGTTCTGTCATGGAAGACATCAACCGAATGGACGTCAATTCAAATGTTCTGTTCTCCAAACAGAAATCCATCGGGATGTCAACGGTGCCCAGAATATCGCACGGAAGAAGTATCCGATGGAAGTAAGCCACCTCCTTGAAGTCATATTTAAACAACCGGTCTGGTATAAACGATATATGAACGAGAACCCCCTATTTTTAACCGGACAAGACCGGCATCAATCGGGTCATAAAAGTATCGCCAGAAGGATGGCGTAGTAGGCACTGACCTTGCCCGCAGGAAGTCGTGTACCGACCTCTTGTGTTGCTCACCCAAGTTCGACCGCTGCTTCTTCACTGGAAGAAAGTAAGTTGGATGTTTGTGAGAAAGCCCCCACGGGTAGAATCCCACAACTGCCTATGGCAATAGCTTGCGGCTTTAGCCGTGGAGTAGGTCAAAAGTTATGGAACAAAGGCGATCAGAAGACAGATTTCACTTCAATGGGTGGCAATTTTAACAAAACGTCGTCCGCATAGCGAGCTCCGTCATCACAAGCATGGCCTGATATGCCTCAAGCATATCTTTTGCTTTAAATTGAACGATCGTTGTGCCTTCGACGATTTCCGTACCCGGCATTAAATTGGCCCATTCCGCCTGACCATAATTCGCAAACTCAATGCCTAATACAGGATGCTCCGGTGGAATGAGCGGTTTCACCCGTTCAATATGGAGCAGGGCTTCTTTCGTTTTTTCACGCAGCAGTTCCCCGCTTTTTTGCGGGCTTAAACAGAGAGCGGATGACCGTGACAGCGTTTCTTTGACAGCCGCTGTCGTGACACCGGGTATCAATTTCTTTGCTTCTTCTGCGGCATAATCATCACCTGCAACCATAATAACAGGTACCCCGTAGTAGCCGGCGACATAAGCATTTAACCCCATTTCCCCAACTTCATGGTCATTAATGTACATATTTCTCACGCCGAAAATCATCGAATGGGACATCACCCCTTTTTGCGATGCGCGGGCATGATAGCCGACAAAGATTGCCCCTGAATAACTGTTATCCAGGCCCTGGACCATAGAAAACGGTTTCACATCTCCAGAAATGAGCCTCGCTTCCGGATGAATTTTTTCTACTAAAAGGTTATTCATTTTCGAGTGGCTGTCATTAACAATAATGTTCGTCGCCCCATTCTCAAATGCGGAATGGATAACATGATTAACTTCATCTGTCATCATCTGCTGGCCTCGTTTGTAATTTCGATCACTCGAATCAACAAATGTCGAATCGACAAGACCCGTAATCCCTTCCATATCCACTGATATGTACAATTTCAACTTTTTTCCTCCTCTTCTTATAGTAGAATAAGTCTATGGACTGTGAAAAAACCTCCTTTCTATCATTGCTTTTTAAATACTACCAATCTATTTACTATATTAGTAATTATTGAAATCGAAATCAATGGATAATTCATTATACTATGAATTTTTTGTTAATTAATTCCCCTCATTCGTATGCTAGAATCGAGTATTGCATGCAGCTTCTTCATTCGTCACTCGCCGCTTAAACACCTGCAAAAGGATTTTTTTCCCCTAACTGTCGAATGGTTGATTAGAAAAACTTCTAAATTTGAGGTGTATGTTGTGACAAATATGGTGCTAAAAAATGGGGAGCATTTTTTAAAAGTAAATGGGATTCAACATTGGGTAAAAATAAAGAGTGCTGAACTTAGAACCGTTCCTATTGTTGTCATTCACGGAGGCCCCGGTGGAAATCACTACACATTTGAACGTACGATTGGACCGCTTCTCGAACAATTTACAACGATCATCTATTATGAGCAACGAGGCTGCGGAAGAACTGAACCGCCGGATGACCGTACCGCCTATTCACGGCAGCTGTTGCTCGATGACTTAGAAGAACTGCGGAAATCTTTACTTCTTCCTGCATTCATTCCGCTCGGCTATTCTTTTGGCGGCGAGCTAGCACTGGAATATACGCTCGCCTACCCACATTCAGTCAAGAAGCTTATCATTCAAGCACCAAGTATTGATGACCATGAAAGGATGGATCAATTAAAACTGGACGGTTTTCTTCACGTTTCCACCGGAAAGATGAAAGAAAAAATCGAGGAGATCAACAGTAAATATCTGTCCGCTTCAAGAAAGTTACAGGAAATATGGGAGATCGTTGATACGGAAACAGTTGACCGCCTTTTGTTTGAAAATCAAGATTTCGCACAACTTAACCGGCGGCTATGGGAAGAAAGCGGGCTTACGAACCGGGGAGATCTTGCCCGGTGCATCCTTCGCCAAAAAAACAGTACCCCTTTGTTGAAGCGGGTTCATCACATCTATCAAGAAACGTTAGTCCTTGTTGGCCAGCATGATCGTAATACGGGTGTCTCCATTAGTAAAGAAGTGGCAAAGAGAATTCCACACTCGTCGCTTTATATCTTTCAAAAGAGTGCTCATTTTCCCGATATTGAGGAATCAGAGCACTATGCGAAGATTGTACATAAGTTTCTTCGTCTTAAAAAATAGGATTTAAAATTGGCTGATATGTTGTCGAAAGTAGCTGATATTGGACTTCTATCAATAAAAAAGATATTTTTCTGCCAGGAAGTGGCGCATTTTGTTACTTCCACGCTTCGTATTCACTGCGCTTGG
>NZ_JBBHZM010000024.1:0-58081 GCF_049843615.1 Fictibacillus sp. Mic-4
GCTCTTCAGCGCCGATGGTAATTGGGGGCTTCCCCCTGTGAGAGTAGGACGTTGCCAGGCCAATTGAGACTCCGTTGGATTTTCCAGCGGAGTCTTTTTGTTGTTCCAAAAGGACAAACCTTAATTGTTTAAGGCATTCTTTAAAGAATTTGAAGTATTTTGGCGGTTAAATGGGCAGGGAATCGGCAATAATGTTTAGCTAGAAAGTTGCAAAAAGAACCGGTCACTCGATATAATAAAAGTACAAAGTCAAAGATAGTCAAAGTCAATTTGTGAGTAACATTCCTGTTAAATTCTTTGATTACTGCTAAACGGAAGGGGGGAGAGGATGAAAAACATATCGGATATTATTGAAGAGTATCTAAAACAAATTTTAGCCAATGCAAAGGAACGAGCGATAGAAATTAAACGAACCGATATTGCGGAAAAATTCCAATGTGTCCCTTCCCAAATTAATTATGTCATTAATACAAGATTTACGGTTGAGAAAGGCTTCTTAGTTGAAAGCAAAAGAGGCGGTGGCGGTTACATTCGAATAATGAAAGTCCAAACTGAGGATTATGTCGATCTTATTGACCAATTGCTTGTTCTCATCGGAGATCATATTTCACAAGCGAATGCCGAAAATGTTATTGTCAGGCTGCACGAAGAACAAGTTATTTCTGAAAGGGAAGCACGGATTATGTTAAGCGTGATAAACCGTTCTGTGCTCACGATCGACCTTCCGAAACGCGATCAGCTAAGGGCTGAACTTTTAAAAGCGATGATCCACACATTAAAATATAGAACCAGATAAGTTCGGTTCACATTTACTAATTAGGGAGGGAGAAATCATGTATTGTCAGGAATGTCATGAACGCCCCGCGACACTTCATTTTACAAAAATTCTAAACGGCAAAAAAATGGAGTTTCATATCTGTGAACATTGTGCAAAAGAAAAAGGAGAATTTATTCCGGGGTCGAATACTTTTTCTATCCACCAATTATTATCCGGTTTGCTTCATGGGGATCCTTACTTTTCAGACAATACGTCTTCAGAATTTATTCAGCCATCGCTTAAATGTGAGCGATGCGGAATGACGTATTACCAGTTTGCCAAAGTTGGGCGCTTTGGCTGCAGCAACTGTTATGATGTATTTGATCCAAAACTTGATCCAATATTAAAACGGGTTCATGGCGGAAATACAAGGCATGCGGGCAAAATCCCACTTCGAATCGGCAATCATCTTCAAGAAAAAAGGCGATTGGAAACTTTGAAGCAAGAGATGCAACAGTATGTGATGCAAGAAGAGTTTGAAAAAGCGGCCGAAATTCGGGATCAAATTCGGAACATAGAAAAACGTATTCAGAAAGGGAAGGGGGAGTAATACTCTATGTCACTTGAACGTTTTATAAGTGAAGCCATTTGTCCCTGGATGAAAAAAGAAGGTCCGGATTCAGATATTGTTTTAAGCAGCCGAATCCGTTTAGCACGAAACTTAAAAGATTATATTTTTCCTACACTTGCTTCAAAAAATGAAGCAGAGAGTGTTATTCAAACGATCGAAAAGGGTATAAAAGATCAAACGTATAGCACCATCGGGAATTTTGAATTGTTATACATGGATGCGTTAAAGCCAAATGAAAAAAGAGTATTTGTAGAAAAACATTTAATTAGCCCACATTTGGCTGAACAATCCCGGTATGGGGCAGTTTTATTAAATAATGACGAATCGGTAAGCATTATGATTAACGAGGAAGACCATATTCGCATTCAATGCCTTTTCCCCGGGTTCCAACTGAGGGAAGCATTAACACTTGCAAATGGAATTGATGATTGGATTGAACAAAGGGTCGATTATGCTTTTGATGAACACCGGGGTTACTTGACAAGTTGTCCGACCAATGTCGGTACGGGCCTGCGGGCTTCCGTCATGATGCATCTTCCCGCTCTTGTATTAACAAAGCAAATGAGCCGCATTATTCCGGCCATCAATCAACTTGGGTTAGTGGTGAGAGGCATTTACGGGGAAGGAACAGAAGCGCAAGGCAATATCTTTCAAATCTCTAACCAGATGACATTAGGAAAATCAGAAGAAGATATTATCGAGGATTTGCACAGTGTTGTCATGCAATTGATTCAGCAAGAAAGAGTTGCCCGGAAGACGTTATATGACAGCTTAAAAGTTCAATTGGAAGACCGTATTTTTCGATCCTATGGAGTTCTAGCCAATAGCCGTATCATTTCGTCAAAAGAAGCTGCCAAATGCTTGTCCGATGTTCGTTTAGGTATTGATTTAGGCCTCATAAAAGGATTGTCGCAATCGATTTTAAATGAACTTATGATACTTACACAGCCCGGGTTTTTGCAGCAATATTCGGGTGAATCACTCGATCCGGATGAGCGGGACATAAAAAGGGCCGCCCTCATTCGTGAACGATTAAAATTAGAAAACAACGCTTAACGTTTTTGTTCGCAATTTTGAAAGTAACTAAAAACTTAGGAGAGTGATTGAATATGATGTTTGGGCGATTTACTGAACGAGCACAAAAAGTATTGGCGCTTGCGCAAGAAGAAGCCATTCGTTTAGGCCACAACAATGTTGGCACCGAGCATGTGTTACTTGGTCTCATCCGCGAAGGGGAAGGGATTGCAGCTAAGGCATTGCACGTATTGGGCCTCGGGCCTGAGAAAATTCAAAAGGAAGTAGAAGCTTTAATTGGACGCGGGCAGGAAAACGTTCAAACCATTCATTACACTCCACGTGCTAAAAAAGTCATTGAGTTATCAATGGATGAGGCGCGAAAACTCGGCCATTCATATGTTGGCACCGAGCATATTCTACTAGGATTGATCCGTGAAGGAGAAGGGGTCGCTGCCCGTGTATTGAATAACCTTGGGGTAAGCTTAAACAAAGCCAGGCAGCAAGTGCTTCAACTTCTCGGAAGCAATGAAGCTTCTTCCGGACACCGGGGTTCATCTGCAAGTGCAAACACTCCGACATTAGACAGCCTCGCCCGAGACTTAACGGCAATTGCAAAGGATGGCAGCCTTGATCCTGTCATCGGCCGGGCAAAAGAAATTCAACGCGTGATTGAAGTGTTAAGCCGTCGGACGAAAAATAACCCGGTTTTAATTGGGGAGCCTGGAGTAGGGAAAACGGCAATTGCCGAAGGTCTCGCCCAACAAATCATTAATAATGAAGTGCCAGAAACACTTCGCGACAAGCGGGTTATGACGTTAGACATGGGGACAGTTGTTGCCGGAACAAAATACCGCGGCGAATTTGAGGATCGTTTGAAAAAAGTAATGGACGAAATTCGCCAGGCCGGAAATATTATTTTATTCATCGACGAACTCCATACTTTGATCGGTGCAGGAGGGGCAGAAGGCGCTATCGATGCTTCGAATATTTTAAAACCGGCCCTTGCCCGCGGGGAACTGCAATGTATCGGTGCAACGACGTTAGATGAATACCGTAAATATATTGAAAAAGATGCGGCGCTTGAACGGCGCTTTCAGCCGATTACGGTGGATGAGCCGACAAAAGAGGAAAGCATTCAAATTCTTGAAGGATTACGTGACCGCTATGAAGCTCACCATCGCGTAACAATTACAGATGAAGCGATTGAAGCGGCGGTTACATTATCCGATCGTTACATTTCCGATCGTTTCTTACCGGATAAAGCGATTGATTTAATTGATGAAGCAGCATCAAAAGTAAGGCTGCGTTCGTATACGGCACCGCCGAATTTAAAAGAATTAGAGCAAAAGCTTGAAGAGGTCAGGAAAGAAAAAGATGCAGCCGTTCAAAGCCAGGAGTTTGAAAAAGCAGCTTCCCTGCGCGATACGGAGCAGCGTTTGCGTGAAGAAGTAGAACAAACCAAAAATTTATGGAAAGAAAAACAGGGTAAAGAAAATACGGAAGTAACACCAGAAGACATTGCCCAGGTCGTTTCTAGCTGGACGGGGGTTCCGGTGTCGAAGCTGGCGGAGGAAGAAACAGAACGTCTGTTAAAATTAGAGGAAATTCTTCATAGCCGCGTCATTGGCCAGGAAGAAGCCGTACAGTCGATTTCCAAAGCCATTCGCAGGGCGCGGGCCGGCTTAAAAGATCCAAAACGGCCGATCGGTTCTTTCATTTTCCTCGGGCCAACAGGCGTAGGGAAAACGGAGCTTGCAAGAGCTGTAGCCGAAGCGCTCTTTGGGGATGAAGATGCAATTATTCGTATTGACATGTCTGAGTACATGGAGAAACATACAACATCTCGTCTCGTTGGTTCGCCTCCGGGGTATGTCGGCCATGAAGAAGGCGGACAATTGACTGAAAAAGTTCGCCGCAAGCCTTATTCGGTTATCTTGTTGGATGAAATTGAAAAAGCTCACCCTGAAGTGTTCAATATTTTACTTCAAGTTCTTGAAGATGGCCGATTAACGGATTCAAAAGGAAGAACTGTCGATTTTAGAAATACTGTTGTTATTATGACATCCAATGTCGGCGCAAGCACGCTCAAACGCAATCGTTCACTCGGATTTACGGTTCACAGTGAAGACCAAAAATATAACGACATGAAATCAAAAGTGATGGATGAGCTAAAACGTTCCTTTAGACCGGAGTTTTTAAACCGGATCGACGAGATTATCGTCTTCCATGCACTTGAAAAAGAGCATTTAAAGAAAATTATTACACTAATGTCCGAGTCGCTCTCTAAGCGGCTAAAAGATCAGGGCATTGATATTGAAATCACAGATGCTGCGCTTGATAAAATTACAGAGGAAGGATACGATCCGGAATACGGTGCACGACCGCTTCGCCGGGCACTGCAACGTAAAATTGAAGACCGCCTGTCCGAAGAATTACTAAAAGGTACGATTTCCAAAGGGCAGAAGGTAAAAATAGATGTAACGGATAACGATTTTGTTGTTGAAGCTGTTGGCGTAAATTCATAAACTGGCCAGACCCGGAAGAGAGTATCTTCCGGGTTTTTGTCGAATCTTAATAGAAAATTATTATGCATTTTTATTATCTCGAATTGGAAAGGGCTGTTAGGTTTTTGTTAATATAAAATAAATAGGATATATAAAAACGAAATGTATAGATCATTATTAGTAGAGGAGAAAAAATGGCCAAAGCGAAATCGATATTTATGTGCCAGGAATGCGGATACGAATCGCCTAAATGGATGGGCAGATGCCCCGGATGCGGCGAGTGGAATAAAATGGTCGAAGAAGTACTAAAGCCTGCCGGACCGACTCGCGGATTGACTTCTGAAACGAAGTCCGCTCAAAAGCCGCAATCCATCATTGAAGTGAAAAGCGAGGCGGAAGCGCGCATTCATACTCATTATTCAGAATTAAACCGTGTGCTTGGCGGTGGAATTGTTCCGGGTTCTTTAATTTTAGTCGGAGGAGACCCCGGGATTGGAAAATCAACGCTTCTGCTGCAAACATCAGCGCAACTGGCCGACTTAAAATTGAAAGTCCTTTATATATCAGGTGAGGAATCGGTGAAGCAAACGAAATTGCGTGCCGACCGTTTAAATATTGCAGTAGAAGATTTATTTGTTCTTGCGGAAACCGACCTTGCGTTAATCGAAAAGGCGGTAGATGAACTCCAGCCTGCGGTCGTCATCATCGACTCTATCCAAACCGTTTACCGTTCTGAAGTGACATCCGCACCAGGAAGTGTTTCGCAGGTGAGGGAATGTACAGGTCATTTTATGCGGATTGCGAAAACGAAAGGAATCGCCATTTTTATTGTCGGACATGTGACGAAAGAAGGATCAATCGCCGGTCCGCGGCTTTTAGAACATATGGTTGATGCCGTCCTTTATTTTGAAGGGGAGCGTCATCATACGTTTCGAATTTTACGGGCGGTAAAGAACCGTTTCGGGTCAACGAATGAAATCGGAGTATTTGAAATGAAAGAAATGGGTCTAACCGAAGTGTTAAATCCTTCTGAAATCTTTCTTGAAGAACGGTCGAAAGGGATGGCAGGTTCAACGGTTGTTGCCTCGTTGGAAGGAACGAGACCGATGCTTGTTGAAATTCAGGCTTTAATCACGCCGACTAGCTTTGGAAATCCAAGAAGGATGGCAACCGGGATAGACCACAATCGAGTTTCGCTGCTTATGGCTGTTCTTGAAAAAAGGGTCGGTCTGCTACTGCAAAACCAGGATGCCTATTTAAATGTGGCTGGAGGCGTTCGTTTGGATGAGCCCGCGATTGATTTAGCCATTACGGTAAGCGTCGCTTCAAGTTTTAGAGATGTTCCCACACGCCCGACGGATTGTATAATAGGTGAAGTAGGGTTAACAGGGGAGGTTCGTCGCGTTTCCCGTATTGAACAGCGGATCCATGAAGCGGCAAAATTGGGGTTTGAGCGGGCCATTATCCCCGATAAAAACCTTGGTGGATGGACAGTACCAAAAGGAATCAAAGTAATCGGAGTGTCTACTGTAGAAGAAGCTCTGCAGTTTGCGCTTTAGACCGATAATCATTAATCTCATTTGAGCGAAAGAACGAAGGGGCTTAAATTGCAGCCACTGAAGTGAAAGAAGGGTTAAGCAATGGATCATACGGTAAAAGAAACGATCATAAGCGAAATGCTTAAGTTTGTTGCGCCGGGAACACCGCTTCGGGAAGGAATAGACAATGTCCTTCGTGCGAATACGGGTGGACTAATTGTTGTTGGATATAATGATAAAGTGACGCAGCTTGTAGAAGGCGGTTTTTCCATTAACTGCAAATACTCTCCTGCAGCCCTTTATGAATTGGCGAAGATGGACGGTGCAATTATTTTAAATGAAGATGCAGGTCGAATTTTATATGCAAACACACAACTTGTGCCCGATACGTCGATTCCTTCAAGTGAAACGGGTATTCGCCATCGGACAGCTGAACGGGTAGCCAGGCAAACGGGGAATCTGGTCATTTCCATTTCCCAGAGGCGTAACGTCATTACATTATATCAAGGGTTAATACGATATTCTTTAAAAGACATTGGCGTTATTTTAACGAAGGCCAATCAGGCCATCCAAACACTTGAAAAATATAAAGTCGTCTATGATCAGAGCGTAACGAATCTCGGCGCGCTTGAATTTGAGGAGCTTGTGACGTTCCAGGAAGTCTCTCAAGTCATTCATCGCATTGAAATGGTTCTAAGGATAAAAAATGAAATCATAAAATATTTAAATGAACTTGGTGTCGAAGGGCGGCTAATTCGCATGCAAATGGAAGAATTGGTCGGTGAGATTGAAGATGAGGCGGTTCTTTTAATTAAAGACTATATGAAAGATAAGAAGCAGGATCCCCATCATATTCTTCGCCAATTAAAAAAGATTTCAAGTGAGGAACTATTTGATGAAAATGTCATTGCCAAACTGCTTGGTTATTCTCAGTCGATAAGCCATCAGGAGGAGCCGATTTACCCAAGAGGGTACCGGATTCTATCGAAAATCCCGAGATTGCCTTCATTGATCGTTGAAAATTTAACGGATACTTTTGAAAATTTGCCTCATATTCTTCGGGCATCGATCAAAGATTTGGATGAAGTGGAAGGAATCGGGGAAATCCGTGCGAAAAAAATAAAGGATGGCCTAAAAAGAATTCAAGAACAGCTTTTTGTAGACAGGCATATATAAATTTTTATGAAAATAATGATCCGATGTTTTCAAATACGGCATTCTGTAAATAATGATTAGGGGAGGTGAAAACGCATGCTAAAAAGATTTGTTCAACTGTTTTTCGTTGTTGTCGGCGGCATGCTCGGTTTTTTATTTGTACCTGACCTTATCCGGATATTAAATATAGGGAATGTGCCGTCACAATTAACGTCTGCATATGCCGGAGCTGTCATTGGTGCACTTATTTTCTTTTTATTAACATTTTGGATCTCTGACTATATTGTCGGATTGATTCGCTGGGTAGAGGAAACCCTTGTCAAAGCCCCGGTTGCGGAAGTATTATTTGGAACGTTAGGATTAATTATTGGACTTATTGTTGCCTATTTTGGTTCAATACAATTAAATCATGTAAGCATTCCAGTTGTGAGTTCGGTTTTGCCATTCTTTATTACATTTTTATTAGGTTACCTTGGATTCCAGGTCGGTTTTAAGAAACGAGAGGAACTCGGCTCGTTATTTTCGCTTAATCGCGCAGGAAAAGAACGGAAAAAAGAAGCGGAAGAAGAAAAGAAACGGAATAAATACAAGATCCTTGATACGAGCGTTATCATTGACGGACGAATAGCGGATATTTGCCAGACCGGGTTTTTGGAAGGTCCGCTTATTATTCCCCGGTTTGTATTGGAAGAGCTGCAGCATATCGCTGATTCCTCGGATGTATTAAAAAGGAATCGCGGAAGAAGAGGGCTTGATATTTTAAACCGGATTCAAAAGGAGCTATCTATTAAGGTTGAAATCTATGAGGGAGATTTCGAGGAAGTATCCGAAGTCGACAGCAAACTAGTGAAACTCGCGCAGCTTTTATCCGGTATCGTCGTGACGAACGATTTTAATTTAAATAAAGTTTGCGAGCTTCAAAATGTGTTAGTATTAAATATAAATGATCTGGCTAATGCAGTAAAGCCCGTTGTACTTCCTGGAGAAGAATTAGTCGTTCAAGTCATTAAGGATGGAAAAGAGCACAACCAGGGTGTTGGCTATTTGGATGACGGCACGATGATCGTCGTTGAAGAAGGGCGTAATTATATCGGAAAGACAATTGATGTCCTTGTGACAAGTGTCCTTCAGACATCAGCAGGGAGAATGATATTCGCCAAGCCAAAGCTGCTTGAGAAAGCATTGTAATATTTGTTAAATATGTAAAGGTGGACAACTTTACTAAATAGCGGGGTATATTGAATGTCAATGTATAGCGTAGTCATTCCCGCCGCCGGGCAAGGGAAGCGAATGAAAGCGGGAAAAAACAAACTATGGATCGAGCTTGCGGGCAAGCCTATCCTTTCTCATACGATACAAGTATTTGAAAACGATCCATGGTGCCGGGAAGTTATACTTGTCGGCAATACAAGCGAACTTGATCAATTGAAGCATCTTAAAGCCAGCTATCAGTTTTGTAAAGTCACCCAGATTGTCCCGGGTGGCGAAGAACGCCAACAGAGCGTGTTTGAAGGTTTGAAACGTTTAACTGGAGACGACTCCATCGTGCTCATTCATGACGGGGCTCGCCCTTTTATCGGGCAAGATAGCATTCATCAATTGGTTCAGTTAACGGAAAAGACGGGAGCGGCAGTTATCGCCGTTCCCATTAAAGATACAGTAAAAAAAGTGATGGATCATCAAGTGGTTACAACGATCGATCGCTCAAGCTTGTGGGCTGTCCAAACACCACAAGCTTTTCGTCTGTCTATCGTATTTGACGCCCACAAACAGGCTGCCCAGGAAAATTACATCGGCACCGATGACGCAAGCCTGGTTGAGCGGTATGGGCAGACCGTATCCATTGTTGAAGGAGATTACTTTAACATTAAATTAACGACAGTCGAGGATTTAGTGATTGCAAAAGCGATACTTTCAGAAAGTAGGGGAAGAATATAATGATTCGTGTTGGACAAGGGTTTGACGTTCATCAATTAACTGACAATCGTCCATTAATCATTGGCGGTGTGACGATACCGTATGAAAAAGGTTTACTCGGTCATTCGGATGCAGACGTATTGCTTCATGCCATTACCGATGCCCTTCTAGGGGCGGCTGGTCTCGGGGATATCGGCAAGCATTTTCCGGATACAGACATTGCGTTTAAGGATGCGGATTCAAAAAAATTGCTTCTTGATGCATGGAAGCTTGTGAAAGAGAAAGGATATTCTTTCGGCAACGTTGACTGTACCATTATTGCGCAACAACCAAAAATGGCGCCATACATTGAACAAATGCGTCAGGTGATTGCCTCTATTTTCCAAGTGGAAATCGATCAAGTGAATGTGAAGGCAACAACAACCGAGAAACTTGGATTTCCGGGCCGTGGGGAAGGTATTGCCGCTCAAGCTATTGTTTTAATTACAAGATCGTAATAAAATATAAAACAAACGATTATTGGAGTGAAAAAGAATGTCGAAAGAAGTAAGGGTCCGCTATGCACCGAGCCCAACAGGGAATTTACATATCGGAAATACGAGAACGGCGTTGTTTAATTATTTATTTGCGCGCCATATGGGCGGGAAGTTCATTGTTCGAATTGAAGATACGGACCAGAAGCGCAATAAAGAAGGCGGAGAAGAAAGCCAGTTCAAATATTTGAAATGGTTAGGCATAGAATGGGACGAAAGTGTCGATGTCGGCGGGGAATATGGCCCTTATCGCCAAATGGAACGACTGGATCGTTATAAAGAGCTTTATGAAGACCTGTTAGAGCGAGGTCTTGCTTATAA
Organism: Fictibacillus sp. Mic-4; assembly: GCF_049843615.1. Classification (NCBI taxonomy): domain Bacteria; kingdom Bacillati; phylum Bacillota; class Bacilli; order Caryophanales; family Fictibacillaceae; genus Fictibacillus; species Fictibacillus sp. Mic-4. The sequence goes on from NZ_JBBHZM010000024.1 coordinate 10,374, forward strand.
ATGTTACTGTACGGAAGAGGAATTGGAACAAGCGCGCGAGGAGCAAATGGCAAAAGGGGAGACTCCTCGTTATTCCGGGAAATGCCGTCACTTGACAAGGGACGAGCAAGAAGCTTATGAAAAAGAAGGACGCAGGCCAAGCATCCGTTTTGCCGTGCCCGCTGATCGAACGTTTGCATTTGACGATATCGTTAAAGGCAATGTATCGTTTGAGTCCAATGACATTGGCGACTTTGTCATTGTGAAAAAAGATGGCATTCCGACTTATAACTTTGCCGTTGCGGCTGATGACCATGATATGAAGATTTCCCATGTCCTTCGTGGTGATGAGCATATTTCCAACACACCGAAACAATTGATGGTGTATGATGCATTTGGCTGGGAGCCGCCAATTTTCGGCCATATGACGTTGATATTGAATGAAAATCGCAAGAAACTAAGCAAGCGAGATGAATCGGTGATCCAGTTTATTGAGCAATATGAGCAATTAGGCTACTTGCCGGAAGCGATGGTTAACTTTATTGCACTGTTAGGGTGGTCGCCGGTAGGAGAAGAAGAGATTTTCAGCATGAAGGAGCTCATTGAGATTTTCGATCCGGCCCGTTTATCCAAATCACCGGCTGTATTTGATAATCAGAAATTGACGTGGGTGAACAATCAATATATGAAAAAGCAAGACTTAGAAACGGTTGTGAACCTTGCGCTGCCGCATCTTATTAAAGCGGGGCGTGTAAGTGAACATGTAACAGAAAAAGAACGGGATTGGATCACGAAGCTGGTTGCCCTTTACAAAGATCAAATGAGCTATGGAGCGGAAATCGTTGAGCTATCGGAAATGTTCTTTAAAGAAATGATTGAATATGACGAGGAAGCACTTAACGTTTTAAAAGGGGATACGGTCCCGCAAGTAATGGAATCATTTTTAAACCACGTAAAAGAAAGTGAAAGCTTTGAGCCGCCCGATGTAAAAGCGCTCATTAAAGCGACACAAAAAGAAACGGGTCAAAAAGGGAAAAACTTATTCATGCCGATTCGTGTCGCAACAACAGGGCAAACCCACGGGCCTGAACTTCCAGACTCTTTATCATTGCTTGGGAAAGATGTTGTTATTGCTAGATTAGAAAAAGTTTTAAAAGAAATTAGTTAACATTTTGCTTTATTTGTAATATAGTATAAGAAAATTAAAATGGATGTAAAGCAAGGAAGAGGAGAGTAGACTTTATCGCCTTTCTTGAAAGAGAGAACCATCATTGGCTGAAAGTGGTTTAAGAAAGAATAAGTCGAAGTGCACCTCGGAGCCCTTTGTCGAAATAGAAGCAGTTGGGTACAGAAGGAAGAGTCAGTCCCCACTTCCCACTTCTAGAATAGACAAAGGCGGAAACTCCCCGTTACGGAGAAAAGGGAACGGTGGAAATTTGCCGTTAAACAGAGTGGAACCGCGCAACATTAAGCGTCTCTGTGCTAAAACGCACAGGGGCGCTTTTCTTTATAGGCAAAGTGCCGCCTGGCTTTGTTTTTTGCTAAAAGCATCTACACAATTCATGATGACAAAATAGGGGGTTAGAATGATGTGGGGGAAACTCCGTGAAGATATCCAAGTTGTATTTGAAAAAGATCCTGCAGCGCGCAGCACGCTGGAAGTTGTGCTTACGTACTCTGGTCTTCATGCCATCTGGGCACACCGGGTCGCTCATTGGCTTTTTCAAAGAAAGTTTCGGTTCCTTGCCCGGGTTATTTCACAAGTAAGCCGTTTTTTTACCGGAATCGAAATTCATCCCGGGGCGCAAATTGGCAGGCGGTTTTTTATCGACCATGGAATGGGTGTTGTCATTGGGGAAACATGTATTATCGGGGATGATGTCACCGTTTATCAAGGAGTTACGCTCGGCGGAACGGGGAAGGAAAAAGGAAAGCGCCACCCGACAATTGAGGATCATGCCCTGATTGCAACCGGGGCAAAGGTGTTAGGATCGATTACAATTGGAAAAAATTCAAAGGTAGGGGCAGGATCTGTCGTCCTTCAAAACGTTCCTCCAAATGCCACGGTAGTCGGTATCCCGGGGCGTGTCGTTATTCAGGATGGCGTAAAAGTAGGAAAAGAATTGGATCATTGCGACCTGCCGGATCCGGTGGCTGATCGATTTCGCGAGCTTCAAGATGAAATTGAAAAGTTGCGAACAGAAATCGAACATTTACAAAAAGGAAGTGGAGTACGATGAGTATTGTTATTTATAATACGCTGACCCGGGAAAAAGAAACGTTTCAACCGCTGGAAGAAGGAAAGGTAAAAATTTATGTGTGCGGACCGACCGTTTACAACTATATTCATATTGGCAATGCCAGGCCGGCGATCGTTTTTGATACGGTCAGGCGCTATTTTGAATATCGCGGGTTTGATGTCCAATTTGTATCCAATTTTACAGATGTCGATGATAAGTTAATAAAAGCTGCAAACGAACTTGGAGAAGATGTTCCAACAATTGCTGAACGGTTTATTCATGCTTACCATGAAGATGTGAGCGCGCTTGGGGTACGGAAAGCGGATTGCCATCCACGCGTGACAGAAACGATGCCGGAAATCATTGATTTTATTGATCAATTGATTGCCAAGGGCTATGCCTATGAAGCCGAAGGAGACGTTTATTTTAAAACGAGAGCATTCGAGGACTATGGCAAACTTTCTCATCAATCCATCAATGACCTTCGCTCAGGCGCCCGCATCGAAATCGGTGAAAAAAAGCACGATCCGCTTGATTTTGCGCTCTGGAAAGCAGCGAAGAAAGGAGAAATCTCCTGGGAAAGTCCATGGGGGAAAGGGCGGCCAGGCTGGCATATTGAATGCTCGGCAATGGCAAGGAAATTTTTAGGAGATACGATTGATATTCACGGCGGCGGCCAAGATTTAGCCTTTCCGCATCATGAAAATGAAATCGCCCAATCCGAATGCTTAAATGAGGCACCGATGGCGAGATATTGGATGCATAACGGGTATATTAATATTAATAATGAGAAAATGTCCAAATCACTCGGCAACTTTGTTCTTGTCCACGACATGATTAAAGAGCATGATCCACAGGTTATCCGTTTCTTTATGCTTGCCGTTCACTATCGAAACCCGATTAATTTTAGCAATGAACTGTTAGAAAGCGCAAAAACCGGGTTAAATCGTATTCGCACGGCTTACGAAAATGTGAAGCATCGCCTGTCCATCAGTGCCAACCTGGCGCAAAACGAGGAAAAGTGGACAAAAAAAATCGAAGAACTTCGTCAAGATTTTATTCGTGAAATGGACGACGACTTCAATACGGCAAATGCAATTGCTGTTTTGTTTGAAGCAGCGAAGGAAGCGAACCTTTATTTGCAAGAAGAAAACACATCGACAACCGTCCTTTCTGCATTTATCGGGTTATTTGAAGAATTAACAGGCGTTCTCGGCTTAACATTAACAAAGGAAGAAGAACTGTTAGATGAGGAGATCGAGGCATTAATTCAAGAACGAAATGAGGCGCGAAAAGAACGGAACTTTGCCCGGGCGGATGAAATACGCGATGAACTCCGTGCGAAGAATATCATCCTTGAGGATACACCGCAGGGCGTCCGTTGGAAAAGACAATCATGAAATTAGCGGATATTAAACAATTAAATGGTGTGACATTGGCTTATATGGGTGATGCCGTTCTTGAATCATTCGTTCGGCATCACCTGATACATGCTGGACAAGTCAAGCCAAATAAGCTGCATCAATTGGCAACGAACTATGTTTCAGCAAAAGCCCAGGCGAAAGTCGTGACGCAATTACTTGCCGAAAATTATTTTACCGAGGAAGAGGCAGGCATTATTATGCGCGGAAGAAACGCGAAACAAGGAACCGTCCCTAAAAATACGGACATTCAAACCTATCGTTATGGGACAGGCTATGAAGCTTTATTGGGCTATCATTTTTTATTGGAAAATAACGAACGGTTAACGGAAATTTTACAAAAAACGTGTCAAATTATTGAAGAAGAGGGGAGTGAATCAACATGAGCCACGAATGGGTAGCAGGAAGAAATCCCGTTTTAGAAGTGCTTCGTTCAGGACGGGATATTAATAAAATCATGATCGGCGAAGGCTCCCAAAAAGGGCCGATTCATCAGGTAATCAAGCTTGCAAAGGAGAAAAATGTACTCGTTCAGCACGTGCCGAAGCAAAAGCTTGACCAATTAAGCGACGGGGCCAATCATCAAGGGGTTATGGCGTTTGTCGCTTCTTATGAATATGCCGATATGGAAGATCTGTTTAAAAAGGCGGAAGAAAGAGGCGAAGAACCGTTTTTTATTTTACTTGATGAAATCGAGGATCCTCATAATCTTGGCTCCATTTTGCGGACGGCAGATGCAGTCGGTGCCCACGGTATTATTATTCCAAAAAGGCGGGCAGTCGGATTAACGGCAGCCGTTGCCAAAGCTTCAACAGGTGCAATCGAATACGTCCCGGTTGTTCGTGTCACCAATATGGTGCAAACGATGAAAGAATTAAAAGAACGCGGACTCTGGTTCGTTGGAGCGGATATGAAAGGTAACGAAGATTATCGTGAAGCGAATTTTAACATGCCGCTCGGTCTTGTTATCGGCAGTGAAGGAAAGGGCATCGGACGGCTAGTAAAAGATACGTGTGACTTTCTTATCCGTCTTCCGATGAGGGGGAAGGTTACTTCTTTAAACGCTTCTGTAGCAGCAGGTTTATTGCTGTATGAAGTGTATCGAAAACGTCATCCGCTATCATCATGAACACTGTTTTAATTGTTGATGGTTATAACGTAATTGGAGCCTGGGAAGAACTCAGACACTTAAAAGAAATTGATTTTGCAAAAGCGAGAGATGTATTAATAGACAAAATGGCGGAATACCAGGCATATACTGGATATCGTGTCATTGTCGTATTTGATGCGCACATGATGCCGGGAATAGAAAAAAAGTCAAAAGACTACCGCGTTGAAGTTATTTTTACGAGGGAGAATGAAACGGCGGATGAACGGATTGAAAAATTAACGCTGGAGCTGAAAAATATCAATACCCGGATTTATGTCGCAACCTCAGACTATGCCGAGCAAAGAGCAATCTTTGGAAGCGGAGCCCTCAGAAAGTCGTCACGGGAATTGAAAACGGAAGTAAACCAGGTTGAAAAAAAGATTCAAGTGAAAGTAAAGGACACAAAAAAGAAAAAAAGCCTTGCTTCCATACCGATCCCGGACGAGCTTGTGGAAATATTCGAAAAATGGAGAAGAGGGAAAACATAAGAAATGTTGACGCATTTTTAAAGCTTGCTGTATAATATTACTATATGTGTTGGTTTTCATTAGGTCGGGGGGATTGTCGTGAGCATTAACCTCAAAGAAATGACTGTTCTTAAGTATGAACAACTTGATGATGAGAATTTAGTAGAACACGTCCATGATGGCGACAGTGCCGCGCTTGAATTTTTAATTAATAAATATAAGAATTTCGTGCGTGCCAAAGCAAGATCCTATTTTTTGATTGGTGCTGATCGAGAAGACATCATTCAAGAAGGAATGATTGGCCTATATAAAGCTATTCGCGACTTTAAAGAAGACAAGCTATCTTCTTTTAAAGCATTTGCTGAACTTTGCATAACAAGGCAAATGATTACAGCGATTAAGACAGCAACAAGACAGAAGCATATACCGCTAAACTCTTATGTTTCTTTGGACAAGCCAATTTACGATGAAGAATCTGATCGTACGCTTTTAGATGTCATTTCAGGAACAAAAGTCACAGATCCCGAAGAACTAATTATTAACCAGGAAGAATTTGACGATATTGAAGTCAAAATGGGTGAAATCCTAAGCGACCTTGAACGGAAAGTGTTGATGCTTTATTTGGACGGACGGTCTTATCAGGAGATTTCTGTAGATTTGGATAGGCATGTCAAGTCCATTGACAACGCCCTTCAACGGGTGAAACGGAAATTAGAAAAATATTTAGAGCTGCGTGAAGTAAGCCTATAGAAAGAGCAGGGTAATCCTGCTCTTTTTCACACTCTAGCCTTTATTGACAAGCTATTTGGCCTGTGATAATGTGGTAAAAGTAGCACTATATCGTTAATAAGTGGGTTTTTTAAACACGGAAGGTGTTATACATGCGTAAAAAAGTCATTTTAGCCTGCAGTATTTGTCATGGTCGTAATTATACTACAATGAAAAATCAGACAGCGAATCCCAAACGAATCGAGGTTAAAAAGTTTTGTAAGCTTTGTAATGCACATACTACCCACAAAGAAACGAAGTAACCCTATTAATTCATCGATCGATGCATCGAAAGTTTGTATACATTGACAAAAAGGAATGGGGGTAAAAGAATGGCAGACATTGCTGAAAAAACAAAAAAGTCGCCTGCGAAATTTTTGTCTGATGTGGGTAAAGAAATGAAAAAGGTCTCCTGGCCAACGCGTCATGAACTGTTTCGCTATACGGCTGTTACGATAGGGACAGTATTTTTCATGGCCGTATTTTTTTGGCTGGTTGATCTTGGGATCTCAAAACTCATTGAATTAATCCTGGGATAAATGATGTATAAGATATTAGTTTTCCTGGATAAAATGCTAGAGTATATCCGTTTAGGAGGGAAAGGACGTTCACAAGTCCTAAAGTAACTATGGAAAAGAACTGGTATGTTGTTCATACGTATTCAGGGTATGAAAACAAAGTGAAAACAAACCTGGAAAAACGTGTCGAGTCAATGGGGATGTCGGATAAAATCTTCCGTGTGCTCGTTCCTGTAGAGGAAGCGACGGAAGAAAAAAACGGCAAAACAAAAACGACAATGAAAAAAGTATTCCCTGGGTATGTGCTAACAGAAATGATTATGACGGACGATTCATGGTATGTGGTGCGCAATACCCCGGGTGTTACAGGATTTGTCGGCTCGGCTGGAGCCGGTTCAAAGCCGACACCGCTCCTGCCTGAAGAAGTGAATCATATTCTAAAAGGTATGGGGATGGAAGAGCCTCGCATCGAGGTTGATTTTGAAATTAAGGAAGCGGTGAAAGTAAAAGAAGGGCCGTTTGCTGATTTCGTTGGAACGATTGAAGAAATTGACCCTACCAAACGCAAGTTGAAAGTCCATGTGAATATGTTTGGTCGTGAAACCCCTGTTGAACTGGATTTCAACCAGGTGGTAAAGATCTAATTGAAAAAGACTTGAAATAGTCTTTGAAAAATGTTAGACTTTATTTTGTTTGGTATTTTTAAAAACAAAGCCTTTCTCTTGTTAAAGAGAATGCATATTTGAGTGGGAGGGTGTAAACCCATATACCACATCACGGACTTAAGGAGGTGTGTCGCGTGGCTAAAAAGGTTATTAAAATGGTAAAATTGCAAATCCCTGCTGGAAAAGCTAACCCGGCTCCACCAGTTGGACCTGCATTAGGGCAAGCTGGTGTTAATATCATGGGATTCTGTAAAGAGTTTAACGCTCGAACTGCTGATCAAGCTGGTTTAATTATTCCGGTTGAAATCACGGTTTTTGAAGACCGTTCATTTACATTTATTACGAAAACTCCTCCAGCTGCTGTTCTTCTTAAGAAAGCTGCGGGAATCGAGTCTGGTTCTGGTGAACCGAACCGTACAAAAGTTGCGACTGTAAAGCGTGATAAAGTTCGCGAAATTGCAGAAACAAAAATGCCTGACCTGAACGCTGCCAGCGTCGAAGCTGCGATGCGCATGGTTGAAGGTACAGCGCGTAGCATGGGTATTGTTATTGAAGACTAATCTCATGGATTCTAAGGGGGTTGCGAGCAAAGGATTACATCCTGCCGATATCGGTTCGCAACCTTTATTGCTGAATAAATGTGCCTCTTTGCGGCCGTTTATTGGTTAGATGGAGAGAAGCAAAAGCCTTTTCTCCATACAAGTGGGAGGAATATCCGCTATACCACATAAGGGAGGAAATTTTAAAATGGCTAAAAAAAGCAAAAAGTACTTGGAGGCGGCAAAATTAGTCGACCGCCAAAAAGCATATGATCCAGCCGAGGCGATTGAGCTTGTTAAGAAAACGGCAACAGCGAAATTTGATGAGTCTGTTGAAGTAGCTGTTCGTCTTGGGGTTGACCCTAAAAAAGCAGATCAACAAGTGCGTGGTGCTGTTGTTCTTCCGCACGGAACTGGTAAAACACAACGCGTGCTAGTATTTGCGAAAGGTGAAAAAGCGAAAGAAGCTGAAGCTGCAGGGGCAGACTTCGTTGGAGATACAGATTACATTAACAAAATCCAACAAGGATGGTTCGACTTTGATGTCATCGTTGCAACGCCTGATATGATGGCTGAAGTTGGTAAGCTTGGCCGTGTTTTAGGACCAAAAGGCTTAATGCCAAACCCTAAAACAGGCACTGTAACGTTCGAAGTTGAAAAAGCAGTTAAAGATATTAAAGCAGGTAAAGTAGAATACCGTGTAGACAGAGACAGTAACGTACATGTTCCAATCGGTAAAGTATCTTTCGATAACGAAAAGCTTGCTGAAAACTTAGCGACGATCGTTGAAACATTGCTTAAAGTAAAACCGGCAGCTGCGAAAGGAACGTACATTAAAAACGTTGCGATTTCTTCTACGATGGGACCTGGAATTAAAGTTAACCCTTCTAACTTTGCATTAAAACGATAGTTGACTTCCATCATCAAACCTGTTATAGTAGATGATGTTGTGAATTAAATAGATTCTCATACCGTAGACTCAGGGGCGAAATTCGCTTAATTATCCTGCCGAGGTGTGTAGCACGGAAACGATCATTCTATACTGATCTATGTTCTGAAACTACGCCTTCATGTCTATCATGAAGGCTTTTCTTATAGCTACGGTATGATTTTTCACTAATTTTTACAGGAGGTGTAAGGATGAGCAGCATTCTTGAATCAAAAAAGCAATTGGTGCAGACGATTACTGAGCAAATGCGCGAAAGCCAATCAACGATTCTTGTTGATTACCGCGGATTAAACGTTGCCGAAGTAACAGAACTTCGTAAGCAACTTCGCGAAGCTGGTGTGGAATTCAAAGTTTACAAAAATACGATGACTCGCCGTGCGGCAGATGAGCTTGGTCTATCTGAGCTTAACGAACATCTTGTTGGGCCTACTGCGATTGCATTCAGTAAAGAAGATGTAGTAGCTCCGGCAAAAATCCTTAACGATTTTGCGAAAAAACACGAGGCTTTAGAACTTAAAGCTGGTGTAATTGAAGGCCGTATTGCGACAACTGCAGAAGTGAAAGCTCTTGCTGAACTTCCATCCCGCGAAGGACTTCTTTCTATGGTACTCAGCGTGCTTCAAGCGCCTATCCGCAACTTTGCGTTGGTTACTAAAGCCGTTGCTGAACAAAAAGAAAACACAAGTGCGTAACCTTTTAAGCAACCATTTATTAATTTTTAATTATACTTGAGGAGGAAAACAAAATGTCAAAAGAGCAAATCATTGAAAGCTTAAAAACAATGACAGTTTTAGAATTAAACGATCTTGTAAAAGCAATTGAAGAAGAATTTGGTGTAACTGCTGCTGCTCCTGTAGCTGTAGCTGGTGGTGCTGCTGGTGGAGAAGCTGCTGCAGAAAAAACTGAATTCGATGTAATTCTTGCAAACGGTGGAGCTTCTAAGATCAAAGTTATTAAAGTAGTTCGTGAACTAACTGGTCTAGGACTAAAAGAAGCGAAAGAATTAGTAGACGGTGCTCCTAATCCTGTTAAGGAAGGCGTATCTAAAGAAGAAGCTGAAGAAATCAAAGCGAAACTTGAAGAAGTTGGAGCTTCTGTAGAAGTAAAATAATGCATGCTAATCGAAAAGATTCGCCTATTACGAGGCGAATCTTTTTATTTTGAACAAGGTTCGTCCATACTAGATAATAAGGGGTGAGAAGATGAGTGACCATTATTATACTGAACGGCCTGAGATACCCAGCAAGCCGAAAACGTGGAAATTTCGCCTGAAGGGCCACGAATTCACATTTACTTCAGATGCCGGGGTTTTTTCGAAACATGAAGTTGATTTTGGAAGCCGCTTGTTAATAGAAGCTTTTCAGCCGGTTGATGTAAAAGGAGATTACTGCGATGTGGGCTGTGGTTATGGTCCAATTGGCATGGCGCTTGCCAAAGCAGAACCTGACCGTCATGTGATCATGGTTGACATTAATGAACGTGCGCTTGACCTGGCGAAAAAAAACCTGGACGCAAACGAGATCGCCAATACGTCTGTTAAAAAAAGCAATCTGTTACATGATGTGAATGAAGAAGGGTTTGCTGCGATAATAACCAATCCTCCTATTCGTGCAGGTAAAAAAATAGTCCACCAAATTTTTGAACAAGCTGAAGAAAAATTAGCGGATGGTGGAGAACTGTGGGTTGTTATTCAAAAAAAGCAAGGAGCTCCTTCCGCGACGGAGAAGCTAAAAGAGCTTTTTCGGCAAGTAGACGTTGTAGAAAAGAAAAAAGGATATTATATTATTCGCGCAAAAAAAATTGACGTAGTATAGGGTATATGATAATATTATAAAATGCCAATGAATTCATACTCCCATAACTGTGCTTTAAAGTCATGTGGATGTTGATAATATACCTGAACAATACCCATTTCAAAACGTTTTGTTTTGAGAAAGTTGATGAGGCTAACTTATTGTATAGCCATTTTATACATATCAACTTCTGCTCAAGGTATATCAGATGAAAGAGTTGGGAAAAATAATATAATCGGTTGCTCCAATGAAAAATGTGGTTTTTAAACTAAAAAAACCCTTTTTCTTTTTTGTCTTTCTGACATTCATAAGGGAAAGTTCAAAAAGTCCGGGAAACAGATGGTCTCGCCTATTGAACGTCCATACTAGAATGTTAGAGTATACAAGTAACACGAAAAAAACGCTGGATTTGAGGGGTGAATCAGTTGACAGGTCAACTAGTTCAGTTTGGACGCCACCGCCAACGAAGAAGTTACGCAAGGATTAGTGAAGTACTTGAATTGCCAAATTTAATTGAAATTCAAACGGCTTCCTATCAATGGTTTCTTGATGAGGGACTAAGAGAAATGTTCCAAGACATTTCCCCGATCGAAGATTTTACAGGAAACCTTGTTTTAGAGTTTATCGACTACAGTCTCGGTGAACCTAAATATCCTGTAGAAGAGTCGAAAGAGCGTGATGTCACATATGCTGCGCCGCTTCGCGTCAAGGTGCGTCTCATTAATAAAGAGACAGGCGAAGTAAAAGAGCAGGAAGTATTTATGGGAGATTTCCCGTTAATGACAGATACAGGCACATTCGTGATCAACGGTGCGGAACGTGTTATCGTATCCCAGCTTGTTCGTTCGCCGAGTGTCTATTACAGTGAAAAAATGGATAAAAACGGTAAAAAAGGATTCACTGCAACTGTTATTCCAAACCGCGGCGCCTGGCTTGAGTTTGAAACCGATGCAAAGGATATCGTCTACGTTCGTATAGACCGTACGCGAAAAATTCCGATAACCGTATTGCTGCGCGCATTAGGGTTTGGATCTGATCAAGAAATCATCGATCTGTTAGGAGAAGATGAGTATTTACGTAACACGCTTGAAAAGGATAATACAGAAGGAACGGAAAAGGCACTTCTAGAAATCTATGAGCGTCTTCGTCCTGGTGAACCGCCGACGGTAGACAACGCCAAGAGTTTATTAGAGTCTCGTTTCTTTGATCCGAAGCGTTATGACCTCGCCAGTGTTGGCCGATATAAAATTAATAAAAAACTTCATATTAAGAACCGGCTGTTCAACCAGAAACTAGCGGAAACGTTAGTGGATCCGGAAACAGGTGAAATCATTGCTGAAGCCGGGACATTGCTTGACCGCCGCACATTGGATAAAATCCTCCCGTACTTAGAAAACGGCGTTGGATTCCGTAAAGTAACACCAATTGGCGGTGTGACAGAGGATGAAGAAATTACTCTGCAATCGATTAATATCTATTCTCCGGATGATATTGAAGGTGAGAGAATTATTAAAGTCATCGGAAACGGCAATGTTGACAAAACGGTTAAAAATATAACGATTTCAGACATTATTGCATCCATTAACTATTTCTTCAACCTTCTTCATAATGTCGGAAACACGGATGATATTGACCACCTTGGAAACCGCCGCCTGCGTTCTGTTGGAGAACTTCTCCAAAACCAATTTAGAATCGGTTTATCACGGATGGAACGTGTCGTTCGGGAGAGAATGTCTATCCAGGATACAAACAATATTACTCCGCAAGCCTTAATTAACATCCGTCCGGTGATTGCGGCGATTAAAGAGTTCTTCGGAAGCTCTCAGCTTTCTCAGTTCATGGATCAAACGAACCCGCTGGCGGAATTGACCCATAAACGGCGTCTTTCGGCACTCGGGCCAGGTGGTTTGACCCGTGAACGTGCGGGAATGGAAGTTCGTGACGTTCACTATTCCCATTACGGGCGCATGTGTCCGATTGAAACGCCTGAAGGTCCGAACATTGGTTTGATTAACTCGCTATCCAGCTATGCTAAAGTCAATGAGTATGGCTTTATTGAAACGCCATACCGTTATGTTGATCCAGAAACTGGCCGTGTAACCGGTCGGATCGATTACTTAACGGCTGACGAAGAGGACAATTATGTCGTTGCACAGGCTAACTCTGCCCTCGGTGAAAACGGGGAATTCCTGGAAGAGAACGTTATTGCGCGTTTCCGTGGAGATAATACCGTTTTCAAACGAGATCGAATCGATTATATGGACGTATCTCCAAAACAAGTAGTGTCCGCCGCGACTGCGTGTATCCCGTTTTTGGAAAATGACGATTCCAACAGGGCGCTAATGGGCGCAAACATGCAACGTCAAGCGGTTCCACTCATGGTTCCGGAAGCGCCGATTGTCGGTACGGGTATGGAACACGTATCCGCTAAAGACTCGGGAGCAGCAGTTATTTGTAAACATGATGGAATTGTTGAGCGGGTAACAGCGAAACAAATTCAAGTTCGACGTATTGAAGTAATTGATGGTAAAGAAGTTCATGGCGAACTAGATAAATATAACTGTTTGAAATTTATTCGTTCCAACCAGGGAACATGCTACAACCAACGTCCAATTGTTAAGAAAGGCGACCGTGTAGTAAAAGGAGAAATCCTTGCTGATGGCCCTTCAATGGAAAAAGGTGAGTTAGCACTGGGACGTAACGTTCTTGTAGGTTTCATGACATGGGAAGGTTACAACTATGAGGACGCCGTTATTATGAGCGAGCGTCTCGTCAAAGACGATGTATATACTTCAATTCATATCGAAGAATATGAATCCGAAGCACGCGATACAAAGCTTGGACCAGAGGAAATTACGCGCGATATTCCGAATGTCGGCGAAGACGCCCTTCGTAATTTAGATGACAGAGGAATCATCCGTATTGGTGCGGAAGTGAAAGATGGAGATATCCTTGTTGGTAAGGTTACGCCAAAAGGGGTAACGGAACTGACGGCTGAAGAACGATTGTTACATGCGATCTTTGGTGAAAAAGCACGTGAAGTTCGTGATACTTCTCTTAGAGTGCCGCATGGCGGGGATGGAATTATCCTTGATGTGAAAGTGTTCAATCGGGAAGATGGAGATGAACTTCCTCCTGGCGTGAACCAGCTTGTACGGGTTTATATTGTACAGAAGCGTAAAATCCACGAAGGGGATAAAATGGCAGGACGCCATGGAAACAAAGGGGTTATCTCCCGCATTATGCCGGAAGAGGATATGCCGTTCTTGCCAGACGGTACGCCAATCGACATCATGTTAAACCCGCTCGGGGTACCTTCACGTATGAATATCGGTCAAGTGCTTGAACTCCACCTTGGAATGGCAGCAAGGCAACTTGGCATTCATGTAGCAACGCCGGTATTTGACGGTGCGCGTGAAGAAGATGTGTGGTCGACCCTCGAAGAAGCGGGAATGGCCCGTGACGGAAAAACGGTGCTTTACGATGGAAGGACGGGTGCCCCATTTGATAACCGTGTATCGGTTGGGATTATGTACATGATCAAACTGGCGCACATGGTTGACGACAAACTGCATGCGCGTTCAACAGGTCCGTACTCGCTCGTTACCCAGCAACCGCTTGGAGGTAAGGCTCAATTTGGCGGACAACGCTTCGGTGAGATGGAAGTATGGGCGCTGGAAGCATATGGTGCCGCTTATACGCTACAAGAAATTTTAACGGTTAAATCAGATGACGTGGTTGGCCGTGTAAAAACATACGAAGCTATTGTCAAAGGCGAAAACGTTCCTGAACCGGGCGTTCCTGAGTCGTTTAAAGTATTAATTAAGGAACTTCAATCACTTGGCATGGATGTGAAAATTTTATCAAGTGACGATGAAGAAATTGAAATGCGCGAGCTTGATGATGAAGATGATCAAGCCAACGAAAAGTTAAATTTAAACCTTGAGTCTTACACTGTGAGTGAATAAATCAGGATATCAAAAGGGAGGTACGCTCCTTGATAGACGTAAACAATTTTGAGTATATGAAAATTGGGTTAGCTTCACCGATAAAAATCCGCTCGTGGTCAAGAGGTGAAGTAAAAAAGCCGGAGACGATCAACTATCGTACATTAAAGCCTGAAAAGGATGGCTTATTCTGTGAACGCATTTTTGGACCGACGAAGGACTGGGAATGTCACTGTGGAAAGTATAAGCGGGTTCGTTATAAAGGCGTTGTTTGTGATCGTTGTGGTGTTGAAGTAACGCGTGCTAAAGTTCGACGTGACCGGATGGGTCACATCGAACTTGCAGCACCAGTATCCCATATTTGGTACTTTAAAGGCATTCCGAGCCGGATGGGGCTTGTGCTTGATATGTCTCCGCGGGCGCTTGAAGAAGTCATTTATTTCGCTTCTTATGTTGTTACTGAGCCGGGAGAAACTCCGCTTGAGAAGAAGCAGTTGCTTTCTGAAAAAGAGTACCGTTCTTACCGTGAAAAATACGGTCAGGGCTTTACAGCTCAAATGGGTGCTGAAGCGATCAAGCGATTGCTTGAAGACATCGATCTTGAAAAAGAGGTCGGTCAGTTAAAAGAAGAATTAAAAACAGCACAAGGGCAACGCCGCACACGTGCAATTAAGCGATTGGAAGTATTGGAAGCATTCCGGCATTCCGGAAATGAACCTTCCTGGATGATTTTGGATGTTCTTCCGGTTATTCCGCCAGAACTCAGGCCAATGGTTCAGTTGGACGGCGGCCGTTTTGCAACATCTGACCTTAACGATTTATACCGACGTGTTATCAATCGTAACAATCGCTTAAAACGTTTGTTGGATCTTGGGGCACCGAACATTATCGTACAAAACGAAAAACGGATGCTGCAAGAAGCGGTCGATGCGTTAATTGATAACGGTAGACGTGGTCGTCCGGTAACTGGCCCAGGAAACCGTCCGCTCAAATCCCTTTCCCATATGTTGAAAGGGAAACAAGGCCGTTTCCGTCAAAACCTTCTCGGTAAACGTGTTGACTACTCTGGCCGTTCCGTAATCGTTGTCGGTCCGCACTTGCAAATGTATCAATGCGGCCTACCGAAAGAAATGGCGCTTGAGCTTTTCAAGCCGTTCGTTATGAAAGAACTTGTCGCCAAAGGCCTTGCGCATAATATAAAAAGCGCGAAACGGAAAGTTGAACGCGTTCAACCTGAAGTCTGGGATGTTTTAGAAGATGTGATTAAAGAACACCCGGTGTTGCTAAACCGGGCGCCAACTCTTCACCGTCTAGGTATTCAAGCATTCGAGCCAACGCTTGTGGAAGGGCGTGCAATCCGCCTTCACCCACTCGTATGTACAGCTTATAACGCGGACTTTGATGGTGACCAAATGGCGGTTCACGTCCCGCTATCCGCTGAAGCGCAGGCTGAAGCACGTCTCTTAATGTTAGCGGCGCAAAACATCCTGAACCCGAAAGATGGAAAACCAGTTGTTACACCATCGCAGGATATGGTACTCGGAAATTACTACTTAACGATGGAACGAAAGGGCGCGATCGGTGAGGGATCTGTCTTTAAAGATGCCAATGAAGCGATTATTGCTTATGAAAACGGTTATGTGCATTTGCACACTCGTGTAGCTGTTCCAGTAGCAAGCTTGAATAAGCCGTCGTTTAAAGAAGATCAGCTTGATAAACTGTTAATTACAACAGTCGGTAAGTTGCTATTTAATGAAATTTTGCCAAACTCGTTCCCGTATATTAACGAATCAACTACAGAAAACTTGCAGGTTGAAACACCAGAAAAATACTTTATTCCTAAAGGAGTAAATGTTAAAGAAGAAATTGAGAAGCGGGAAGAAGTCGCTCCATTTACGAAAAAATTCTTAGGGAAAATCATCGCGGAAATCTTTAAACGTTTCAAAATTACGGAAACGTCAAAAATGCTTGACCGCATGAAAAACCTTGGATTTAAGTACTCAACGAGAGCGGGTATTACGATCGGTGTATCTGACATCGTCGTCCTGCCGGAAAAACAAGAAATATTAGAAAAAGCCGAGCAAAAAGTTGCAACAGTAACGAAACAATTCCGCCGCGGTCTTATTACGGAAGATGAGCGATATGAACGTGTCATTAACATTTGGAGTTCGGCAAAGGATGAAATTCAGAAGAAGTTGATGCTTACATTAGATAAGCGTAACCCGATTTTCATGATGAGTGACTCCGGTGCCCGTGGTAACGCCTCAAACTTTACGCAGCTTGCAGGTATGCGCGGATTGATGGCCAACCCGGCAGGTAAAATTATCGAGTTGCCGATTAAATCGAGCTTCCGTGAAGGTCTCACCGTACTCGAATACTTTATCTCAACCCACGGAGCACGGAAAGGTCTTGCTGATACAGCTCTAAAAACAGCAGACTCAGGTTATCTCACTCGACGTCTTGTTGACGTTGCTCAAGATGTTATCGTACGCGAAAATGACTGCGGAACAGATCGCGGCCTTCTTGTCAGTGCCATTAAAGAAGGCAATGAAGTGATTGAAACGCTGCATGAGCGCCTCGTTGGGCGAACGGCGTTTAAAACCGTTTACCATCCGGAAACGAAAGAAGTCATCGTTGCGAAAAACGAGCTAATTACGGAAGATACGGCTACCCGTATTGATGAAGCCGGAATCGAAGCAGTTACGATTCGTTCGGTATTCACATGTGATACCCGTCATGGCGTTTGTAAAAAATGTTATGGCCGCAACCTTGCAACCGGAACAGATGTTGAGGTTGGGGAAGCTGTTGGGATTATCGCTGCACAATCGATCGGTGAGCCAGGTACACAGCTTACGATGCGTACCTTCCATACAGGCGGTGTAGCAGGGGACGATATCACTCAAGGTTTGCCGCGTATTCAAGAGTTGTTCGAAGCGCGTAACCCGAAAGGTCAAGCGGTTATTTCCGAGCTTGACGGCAAAGTCATTAACGTTAATGAAGCAAAAGACAAACGGGAAATTCTTGTTCAGGGTGAAATTGAAACAAGAACGTATACCGTACCGTATGGCGCTCGAATTAAAGTGGCTGTCGGAGATAATGTAGAAGCCGGCCAGGTGTTGACGGAAGGTTCTATCGATCCAAAAGAGTTAATTAAAGTAAAAGGTGCAGAAGGCGTTCAAGAGTATCTCTTGCGTGAAGTTCAAAAAGTATACCGTATGCAAGGGGTAGAAATTGGCGACAAACACGTTGAAGTTATGGTTCGCCAAATGCTTCGAAAAGTTCGTATTATTGATGCCGGTGATACTAACGTACTACCTGGTGCGCTAATGGATGTCCATTCCTTCACTGATGTCAATAGAAAAGTATTGCTAGAAGGCGGCATCCCGGCAACAGGAAGACCGGTATTGCTTGGTATTACAAAAGCATCCCTTGAAACGGAATCCTTCTTGTCCGCAGCTTCTTTCCAAGAAACAACAAGAGTTCTTACAGATGCTGCAATTAAAGGAAAACGCGATGAACTTCTTGGTCTTAAAGAGAACGTTATTATCGGTAAATTGATTCCTGCGGGTACAGGTATGGCCCGTTACCGAAACATTGCCGTTGATTCTCCGCTTTCTTCTGAAGAAACTGAGACAGAACAAGAAGAATCCACGGAGTTAGTATCTCAAGAATAAAAATGAGATCTGGTTAATTTTTAAATGTTCTTGTATTGACAATAGGAGCACTGAAGTGATATTATATCCTAGTGCTCCTAAAGAAATGTTGCTTTGGAGGATACAAACGGATGTCTTATGAAAAAGTAACACAAGCTCAAGAAATAATCGTAGGTACAAAACAAACGATTAAAGCTTTGCAAAATGGGGAAGTTAAAGCGCTTGTCGTAGCTGAAGATGCTGATTCCCGCGTGACGGGAAAAGTGTTAACAGTCGCAAGAGAAATGAACGTCCCTGTTACGATGGTTGATTCGATGAAAAAGCTTGGTAAAGCTTGCGGAATCGACGTTGGAGCTGCAACTGTTGCTATAAAAGGATAAAAAACTTGTTTTTGCGTATCACGCGCAAAAACTTTCTTTTGTCCAATGATGAACCACCTGGATCGGTGGTCTTGAAATCCGATAAAGGAAAGGAGGAAAAACAAAATGCCTACAATTAACCAATTAGTAAGAAAAGGACGTCAGTCTAAAGTTAAAAAATCTGACTCTCCAGCACTAAACAAAGGCTACAACAGCTTTAAAAAAGCGCAAACGAACGTTTCTTCACCTCAAAAACGTGGAGTTTGTACTCGTGTAGGTACCTTGACGCCGAAGAAACCGAACTCTGCACTTCGTAAATACGCGCGTGTTCGTTTAACAAACGGCATTGAGGTAACTGCATACATCCCGGGTATCGGACACAACCTTCAAGAACACAGCGTTGTGCTTATCCGTGGAGGTCGTGTAAAAGACTTACCAGGGGTTCGTTACCATATCGTTCGTGGCGCTCTTGATACGGCAGGAGTAAACAACCGTATGCAAGGTCGTTCCAAATACGGAACAAAACGCCCAAAAGCCGCTAAAAAATAAACACAATTAAAATAGAAATGGTTATTAGAAAAGGAGAAAGGAGGGAACACCATGCCACGTAAAGGACCTGTACCTCGTCGCGATGTGTTACCTGATCCAATTTACAAGTCTAAACTTGTTACTCGTTTAATCAACAAAATTATGATTGACGGGAAAAGAGGGGTAGCACAATCTATTCTTTACAATGCATTTGATATTGTAAAAGAGCGCACAAACCAAGATCCGATGGAAGTTTTCGAACAAGCGTTGAAAAACATCATGCCTGTACTTGAAGTACGAGCACGCCGTGTAGGTGGTGCTAACTACCAGGTTCCTGTTGAAGTTCGTCCGGAGCGTCGTACGACTTTAGGACTTCGTTGGTTAGTAAACTACGCAAGACTTCGCGGGGAAAAAACAATGGAAGAGCGTTTAGCGAATGAAATCATGGATGCTGCTAACAATACTGGAGCATCTGTGAAAAAACGCGAAGATATGCACAAAATGGCAGAAGCAAACAAAGCGTTTGCTCACTACCGCTGGTAAGTTCATATTAGAGACAGCTTTCTGGCTGTCTCGCCCTATACTATATAATTCCTATTCATAGGAAGGAGAGAAATTCATGGCAAGAGAATTCTCCTTAAAAAATACACGTAATATCGGGATCATGGCTCATATTGATGCTGGTAAAACGACAACAACAGAACGTGTACTTTACTATACTGGACGCATCCATAAAATTGGTGAAACTCACGAAGGAGCTTCCCAAATGGACTGGATGGAGCAGGAACAAGAGCGCGGAATCACAATTACTTCCGCAGCGACTACTGCTCAATGGAAAGGTCACCGTATCAACATTATTGATACACCAGGACACGTAGACTTTACAGTAGAAGTAGAACGTTCATTGCGTGTATTAGATGGAGCCGTTGCAGTACTTGATGCTCAATCAGGTGTAGAACCGCAAACTGAAACCGTATGGCGTCAAGCAACAACATATGGGGTACCACGTGTTGTTTTCGTTAACAAAATGGATAAAATCGGCGCTGACTTCTTATATTCAGTTAGCACTCTACATGACCGTTTAGGAGCGAACGCTCATGCGATTCAATTGCCTATCGGTGCTGAGGATCAATTCGAAGGCATTATTGATCTAGTTGAGCAAAAAGCATACTTCTATACAAATGATCTTGGTACAGATATTCAAGAACGCGAGATTCCTGAAGAATATAAGGATCAAGCTGAAGAATACCGTAACAAGTTAATTGAAGCAGTTGCTGAGCTTGACGAAGAATTAATGGAAAAATACTTAGAAGGCGAAGAGCTTACAGTTGAAGAGCTGAAAGCGGCCATCCGTAAGGGTACTGTTAATGTTGAGTTTTATCCTGTAATTTGTGGATCTGCATTCAAAAACAAAGGCGTTCAACTTATGTTAGATGCAGTTCTTGACTACTTGCCTTCACCGGTTGATGTACCGGCAATTAAAGGTACTCTCCCTGATTCAGGAGAAGAAGTAACGCGTGAATCAGCAGATGAAGGTCCGTTCGCTGCCCTTGCGTTTAAAGTAATGACTGACCCATATGTCGGTAAGTTAACGTTCTTCCGTGTATATTCCGGAACAGTTAATGCAGGCTCCTACGTATTAAACTCAACGAAAGGTAAGCGTGAACGTTTAGGACGTATCCTGCAAATGCACGCTAACCACCGTGAAGAAATCTCAGTTGTATACGCTGGAGACATTGCCGCGGCTGTTGGTCTTAAAGATACAACAACTGGTGACACACTTTGTGATGAAAAAGCGCCGGTTATTTTGGAATCAATGGAATTCCCAGAGCCTGTTATCCACTTATCCATCGAGCCTAAATCAAAAGCTGACCAGGATAAAATGGGTATGGCTTTAGCGAAACTTGCAGAAGAAGATCCAACGTTCCGTACAAAAACTGACGAAGAAACTGGACAAACGATCATCTCTGGTATGGGTGAGCTTCACCTCGATATCATCGTTGACCGTATGCGCCGTGAATTCAAAGTTGAAGCAAACGTTGGTGCTCCTCAAGTTGCGTATCGTGAAACGATCCGTAAAGCGGCTAAAGTTGAAGGTAAGTTCGTTCGTCAATCCGGTGGACGTGGTCAATACGGACACGTATGGATCGAGTTCGAACCAGCTGAAGAGGGAAGCGGCTTTACATTTGAAAACAAAATTGTTGGTGGGGTAGTACCTCGCGAATACATTCCAGCTGTACAAGCCGGTATTGAAGAAGCAATGAAAAACGGTATGTTAGCCGGATTCCCGCTTTTAGATATGAAGGCTACAATCGTTGACGGGTCTTACCATGATGTTGACTCGAACGAAATGGCGTTCAAAATTGCCGGATCGATGGCGTTGAAAAATGCGAAAGCATACTGCGACCCTGCAATTTTAGAGCCGATCATGAAAGTCGAAGTCGTTGTTCCTGAAGAATACATGGGTGATATTATGGGTGACGTAACTTCCCGTCGTGGACGCGTTGAAGGTATGGAAGCTCGTGGTAACTCTCAAGTTGTTCGTGCAATGGTTCCGCTTGCTGAAATGTTTGGTTATGCGACATCTTTACGTTCTCGTACACAAGGTCGCGGAACATATTCAATGCATTTCGATCATTATGAAGAAGTACCTAAGTCAATTGCTGAAGAAATTATTAAAAAAGCGACAGGACAATAATCTCTGTTGTCAGAAAAGTGCTTTTCATGTAATCTAAAATAGGTGGGATGAAGAGTTTCGCCTATTTTATATAAAAAATAATTATTTTCCACATATTAAGGAGGAATCTTTCTCATGGCTAAAGAGAAATTTGATCGTTCCAAAACACACTGTAACGTTGGTACAATCGGTCACGTTGACCACGGAAAAACAACTCTTACAGCTGCTATTACAACTGTATTAGCGAAACAAGGTAAAGCACAAGCTCGTGCTTACGACCAAATCGACGGTGCTCCAGAAGAGCGCGAACGTGGGATCACAATCTCAACTGCACACGTTGAGTATGAAACTGACACTCGTCACTATGCTCACGTTGACTGCCCAGGACACGCTGACTATGTAAAGAACATGATCACTGGTGCTGCACAAATGGACGGAGCTATCCTAGTAGTATCTGCTGCTGACGGCCCAATGCCACAAACTCGTGAGCACATCCTACTTTCCCGTAACGTAGGTGTTCCTTACATCGTTGTATTCTTAAACAAATGTGACATGGTTGACGATGAAGAGCTTCTTGAGCTTGTAGAAATGGAAGTACGTGACCTTCTTTCTGAATATGACTTCCCAGGAGATGACATTCCTGTAATTAAAGGTTCTGCTCTTAAAGCTCTTGAAGGAGAAGCAGAGTGGGAAGAAAAAATCATCGAGCTTATGAACGCTGTTGACGAGTACATCCCAACACCTCCACGTGACACTGACAAACCATTCATGATGCCAGTTGAGGACGTATTCTCAATCACTGGTCGTGGTACAGTTGCTACAGGACGTGTTGAGCGTGGACAAGTTAAAGTTGGGGATGAAGTAGAAATCCTTGGTTTAACTGAAGAGCCTAAGAAAACAACTGTAACAGGTGTTGAAATGTTCCGTAAGCTTCTTGACTATGCTGAAGCTGGTGACAACATCGGTGCACTTCTTCGTGGTATTTCCCGTGATGAAGTTGAGCGTGGACAAGTTTTAATTAAGCCAGGAACTGTAAAAGCTCACACAAAATTCAAAGCTGAAGTTTACGTTCTTTCTAAAGAAGAAGGTGGACGTCACACTCCATTCTTCTCTAACTACCGTCCTCAGTTCTACTTCCGTACAACTGACGTAACAGGTATCATCCAACTTCCAGAAGGAACTGAAATGGTAATGCCTGGTGACAACATCGAAATGTCTGTAGAACTTATTGCGCCAATCGCGATCGAAGAAGGAACTCGTTTCTCTATTCGTGAAGGTGGACGTACTGTAGGTTCTGGTGTTGTTACAGCAATCACTGAATAATCTCAACAAAAAACGAGGCGTGATTTCGCCTCGTTTTTTCTTTTTGCGAAATAAGACTGTGATCCTTGAGCCGTTTGTCGGGAGTAAGCGGGGCGCTTTCGCTTTTTTGCCAAGAAAAAATAGGAAGTTGCTTTTCGCCTTTAAACCTTTTATAATAGAAAAAGTGTTTGACAGACAAAAATAGTGCTAGAAAAGCTTGCACTGAGCGCTCATTTTTACTATAATGAGTAATGTTGGTCATTCAATTGCGATGATCCGGAAGGTTGCTGACACACCCGGCCCCATTGCCATGGCGAGTGCCGTCAGGTAAATTTCCGTGGGAGTAAGTCTATTTTACAAAATGGACGAATAAAGGAGGGAAAATAATGGCAAAGCAAAAGATTCGTATTCGATTAAAAGCATATGATCACAGAATTCTTGATCAATCTGCTGAAAAAATTGTTGAAACGGCAAAACGTTCTGGTGCGAAAGTATCTGGACCAATTCCGCTTCCAACAGAAAAAGCTGTTTACACGATCCTACGTGCGGTGCACAAATATAAGGATTCCCGTGAACAGTTCGAAATGCGTACTCACAAGCGTTTGATTGACATCATCGAACCTACGCCACAAACGGTTGATTCATTAATGCGTTTAGATCTTCCGTCAGGTGTAGACATTGAAATCAAGCTATAATTGTACGATTGAATAGATAAAAACGTTTAAATATGGTTTAAATCTTATTAGGAGGTGTGACAAATGGCCAAAGGAATCTTAGGTAAAAAAATTGGGATGACTCAAGTTTTTGCAGAAAACGGTGATTTAATTCCTGTTACTGTCGTTGAAGTTACTCCAAACGTTGTTCTTCAAAAGAAAACTATTGAAAACGACGGTTATGAAGCGATCCAACTTGGATTTGACGATAAAAAGGAAGTTCGTTCAAACAAACCTGAAAAAGGTCACGCTGCAAAAGCAAATACAAGCCCTAAGCGCTTCGTGAAAGAATTCCGCAATGTATCTGTCGCGGATTATGAAGTTGGTCAGGAAGTCAAAGTTGATATTTTTGCAGAAGGTGACATCATTGATGTAACTGGAACATCAAAAGGGAAAGGATTCCAGGGTGTTATTAAACGCCACGGACAATCCCGCGGGCCAATGAGCCACGGTTCTCGTTACCACCGTCGTCCTGGTTCTATGGGTGCAGTTGACCCTAACCGTGTATTCAAAGGGAAGAAACTTCCTGGACGTACTGGCGGAGATGTTGTTACTGTGCAAAACCTTGAAGTAGTTAAGGTAGATGCAGAACGCAACTTACTATTAATTAAAGGTAACGTGCCTGGTGCGAAAAAGAGCTACGTTACAATTCATACAGCTGTAAAAGCAAAAGAAGCTAAATAAGAAGGGAGGATGCATCGATGCCTAAAGTAGTTCTATACAAACAAGACGGTTCTCAAGCAGGCGATATCGAATTAAACGAATCTGTATTTGGTATTGAACCAAATGAAGCCGTACTATTTGATGCTGTTATTATGCAGCAAGCGTCTCAACGCCAAGGGACACATGACGTAAAAAACCGCTCTGAAGTATCTGGTGGCGGACGTAAGCCATGGAGACAAAAAGGAACAGGACGTGCTCGTCAAGGGTCAATCCGTTCTCCACAATGGGTTGGCGGTGGAACAGTATTTGGTCCTACCCCAAGAAGCTATGCTTACAAATTGCCAAAGAAAGTTCGCCGTTTAGCGATTAAATCTGCTCTTTCTTCTAAGGTAATCGACAATGCATTAGTTGTTTTAGATGCTCTTTCTTTTGACGCTCCGAAAACAAAAGAAATGAAGCAAGTGTTAACAAATCTATCCGCAGACAGAAAAGCACTAATTGTAACAGGTGACTTCAATGAGTATGTAGCATTATCTGCTCGCAACATTCCAGGAGTAAAAGTTGTTACAGCAAGTGGTGTAAATGTGCTTGATGTGTTAAACCACGACAAACTGGTTATGACGAAAGATGCTGTGGAAAAAGTAGAGGAGGTGCTTGCATAATGGACGCAAGAGACGTTATTAAGCGCCCTGTAATCACCGAGCGTTCTACTGAAATCATGGGTGAGAAAAAATACACTTTTGAAGTAGATACGCGTGCAAACAAAACACAAATCAAAAACGCACTCGAAGAAATCTTTGGTGTGAAAGTTGCATCCGTCAACACGCAAAACCGCAAAGGGAAATTTAAGCGTGTAGGTCGTCATGCTGGATATACTTCAAAACGTAAAAGAGCAATTGTAACTTTAACTCCGGAAAGCAAAGAATTGGACTTCTTTGAAGGAGTTTAAAAGCCAAAGGTAAAGGAGGGAAATCAAGATGGCTATTAAAAAGTTTAAACCGATTACTAACGGTCGTCGTGGAATGTCACAATTAGACTTTGCTGAAATCACGACAGACAAACCGGAAAAATCATTGCTTGCTCCGCTTAGTAAAAAAGCAGGACGCAACAACCAGGGTAAACTAACTGTTCGTCACCAGGGTGGTGGACATAAACGCAAATACCGTATCATCGATTTTAAACGCAACAAAGATGGAATACCAGGCCGCGTTGCTACAATCGAATACGATCCAAACCGTACGGCTAATATCGCTTTAATTCACTATGCTGACGGGGAAAAACGTTACATTCTTGCTCCGAAAGGGATTAAAGTCGGTCAAGAAATCATGTCTG
The DNA here is from genome assembly GCF_049843615.1 of Fictibacillus sp. Mic-4. Classification (NCBI taxonomy): domain Bacteria; kingdom Bacillati; phylum Bacillota; class Bacilli; order Caryophanales; family Fictibacillaceae; genus Fictibacillus; species Fictibacillus sp. Mic-4. The sequence continues at coordinate 36,037 of NZ_JBBHZM010000024.1, forward strand.
GCCCAGAAGCAGACATTAAAGTAGGGAACGCTCTTCCGTTAGCTAATATTCCTGTAGGTTCTACCATTCACAACATCGAACTTAAACCAGGAAAAGGCGGACAACTCGCTCGTTCAGCAGGTGCAGAAGCTCAACTTCTAGGTAAAGAAGACAAGTATGCTCTTGTTCGTCTTGGATCAGGTGAGGTTCGCATGATTCTTTTGACTTGTCGTGCAACGATCGGTCAAGTAGGTAACCTTGAACATGAACTAGTGAACATTGGTAAAGCAGGTCGTTCTCGTTGGTTAGGCATTCGCCCAACTGTTCGTGGATCTGTAATGAACCCTAACGATCACCCACACGGTGGTGGTGAAGGACGCGCGCCAATCGGTCGTAAATCACCAATGTCTCCATGGGGCAAACCTACACTTGGATACAAAACGCGTAAGAAAAATAATCCATCTGACAAGTACATCGTACGTCGTCGTAAAAAATAACGTGTTTGTTCTACGGTTCGGGTAGAACCGTAGTACATACGCGAAGGGAGGTTCACGTATGGGTCGTAGTTTGAAAAAAGGACCTTTTGTAGATGACCACTTAATGAAGAAGATTGTTGCGCTTAACGAAGCAAACGACAAAAAAGTTATCAAAACTTGGTCTCGTCGTTCAACAATTTTCCCTGAATTCATCGGACACACTTTAGCTGTCTATGATGGCCGTAAGCACGTACCGGTTTATGTAACTGAAGACATGGTCGGACATAAGTTGGGTGAGTTCGCGCCAACTCGTACTTACAAAGGTCATGCTGCCGATGATAAGAAAACAAGACGCTAATTTGAGGGGAGGTATACAAAATGCAAGCTAAAGCTGTAGCTAAACAAGTGCGCATTGCTCCTCGTAAAGCAAGAATCGTGATCGATCTCATTCGAGGCAAGCAAGTAGGCGAAGCACTTGCGATTTTACGTCTAACACCAAAAGCAGCTTCTCCTATTATTGAAAAGGTGCTTAAGTCTGCTATTGCAAATGCGGAACACAACTATGAAATGGAACCAAACAACCTTGTGATTTCATCAGCTTTTGTTGATGAAGGTATTACGTTAAAACGATTCCGTCCACGCGCTATGGGACGTGCAAGCCGTATTAACAAGCGTACCAGCCACATCACTATCGTTGTTTCTGAAAAGAAGGAGGGATAAATCGTGGGTCAAAAAGTTAATCCGGTAGGACTACGTATTGGCGTTATCCGTGACTGGGAGTCAAAGTGGTACGCTGATAAAGACTATGCTGATCTATTACACGAAGACTTAAAAATTCGTGCGTATATTGAAAAACGTTTAAAAGACGCGGCGATCTCCGGTGTGGAAATCGAACGTGCGGCAAACCGCGTGAACATTACAATTAAAACAGCGAAACCTGGTATGGTAATCGGTAAGGGTGGTACTGAAGTTGAAGCGCTTCGTAAAGCACTTAACGACCTTACAGGCAAACGCGTTCACGTTAATATTTTTGAAATTAAGCAAGCAGACGTTGATGCGAAATTAGTTGCTGAAAATATTGCTCGCCAATTGGAAAACCGCGTATCATTCCGTCGGGCAATGAAACAAGCGATCCAACGTTCAATGCGTGCTGGTGCAAAAGGAATTAAAACAGAAGTATCTGGTCGTCTAGGCGGCGCTGATATTGCTCGTTCTGAATCTTATAGTGAAGGAACTGTTCCTCTTCACACTCTTCGTGCAGACATCGATTATGGAACTGCAGAAGCAGATACCACGTACGGAAAACTTGGTGTAAAAATCTGGATCTATCGTGGAGAAGTCCTTCCAACAAAAGGAACGAAAAAAGAGGAAGGAGGCAAATAATTATGTTAATGCCAAAACGTGTGAAATACCGTCGTGAACACCGCGGAAAAATGCGTGGACGTGCAAAAGGCGGTACAGAAGTAGCATTTGGAGAATACGGCTTGCAAGCACTTGAAGCTTCATGGATCACAAACCGCCAAATCGAAGCTGCTCGTATTGCGATGACTCGTTACATGAAACGTGGCGGTAAAGTATGGATTAAAATCTTCCCATCCAAGCCTTATACAGCTAAGCCTCTTGAAGTTCGAATGGGTTCCGGTAAAGGTGCTCCTGAAGGATGGGTAGCAGTTGTTAAACCAGGAAAAGTAATGTTCGAAGTTGCGGGAGTTTCTGAAGAAATCGCTCGCGAAGCATTACGTCTGGCATCACACAAGCTTCCAGTAAAATGTAAGTTTGTAAAACGCGAAGAAGTGGGTGGTGACACAAATGAAGGCTAATGAAATTCGTAACATGACCACTGCTGAAATCGAACAAAAAGCAAAATCCTTAAAAGAAGAGCTTTTCAACCTTCGTTTTCAACTAGCTACAGGTCAATTGGAAAACCCGGCCCGCATTCGTGAAGTTCGTAAAGCAATTGCCCGTGCAAAAACGGTTTTACGTGAAAGAGAGCTAGGGATTACTAACGGTTAATTCTGGATAAGGAGGTTCGCTAAAATGAGTGAACGCAACCAACGCAAGGTCTACGTTGGCCGTGTTGTTTCTGACAAGATGGATAAAACGATCACAGTGCTTGTAGAAACTTACAAAGAACACCCGCTTTACAATAAGCGCGTTAAGTATTCGAAAAAGTTCAAAGCACATGATGAAAACAACACAGCAAAAATCGGCGACATCGTTAAAATTATGGAAACTCGTCCGTTATCAAAAGATAAACGTTTCCGTCTAGTTGAAGTCGTTGAAGAAGCAGTTATTATCTAACAAATGTTCGGATCATACCCATATCCGAAAGGAGGTCAATTTGCATGATTCAACAAGAAACTCGTTTGAAAGTAGCAGACAACTCCGGTGCGAGAGAGTTACTTTGCATTAAAGTTCTTGGGGGTTCTGGCCGCAAGTACGCAAATATCGGTGACGTTATCGTATGTTCTGTCAAATCCGCTACACCAGGCGGCGTTGTTAAGAAAGGTGACGTTGTTAAAGCAGTAGTTGTTCGTTCTAAACGCGGTGTTCGCCGTAACGATGGATCTTACATTCGTTTCGACGAAAATGCTGCAGTCATCGTAAGAGATGATAAGAGTCCTCGTGGAACTCGTATCTTCGGGCCTGTAGCACGTGAGCTTCGTGAAAAACAATTTATGAAAATTGTTTCCCTTGCTCCAGAAGTACTTTAATTTTTAAAAGAACGCAAGACTAATTGATTGTCTTGTAAGGAGGTGCAATACATGGCAATGCATGTCAAAAAAGGCGATAAAGTACAAGTGATTTCCGGTAAGGATAAAGGCAAACAAGGCGTTATCCTTGAAAGCTTTCCAAAACAAAACCGTGTCCTTGTCGAAGGTGTAAACATTGTTAAAAAACACGCGAAACCTTCTCAGGCTAATCCACAGGGTGGAATCGTCAGCCAAGAAGCACCGATTCATGTTTCTAACGTAATGCCTCTTGATCCGAAGACTGGTACTCCTACCCGAGTAGGATATAAAGAAGTTGACGGTAAAAAGGTACGTGTTGCGAAAAAATCCGGTGAAGTTTTAGATAAATAATTGGCAAGTAGAAAGGAGGGCATTATAGATGAGCCGTCTTCAAGATCGTTATAAAAATGAGATTGTTCCTTCTCTCGTTGAGAAGTTTAACTATTCTTCTGTAATGGAAGTACCAAAAATCGAAAAAATCGTAGTTAACATGGGTGTTGGTGATGCTGTAAGCAACTCTAAAGTGCTAGATACAGCTGTCGAAGAACTAACGCAAATTGCTGGCCAAAAGCCGGTAATCACTCGCGCAAAAAAATCAATCGCAGGCTTTAAGCTTCGTGAAGGAATGCCGATCGGAACAAAAGTAACCCTTCGTGGTGAACGTATGTATGAGTTCCTTGACAAGCTAATTACTGTCGCGCTTCCACGTGTTCGTGACTTCCGCGGAGTTTCTAAAAAGGCTTTTGATGGTCGCGGCAACTACACGCTTGGTATTAAAGAGCAATTGATTTTCCCAGAGATCGACTATGATAAAGTAAACAAAGTTCGCGGTATGGATATCGTTATTGTTACTACAGCTAAAACTGACGAAGAAGCTCGTGAACTACTAACTCAAGTCGGAATGCCGTTTCAAAAATAAACTTTAAAGCCAAAGGAGGAGAGCTCGTGGCAAAGAAATCAATGATTGCTAAGCAACAACGCAAGCAAAAGTTCAAAGTGCAAGAGTACACTCGCTGCGAACGTTGCGGACGTCCTCATTCAGTTATACGCAAATTCAAATTGTGTCGTATCTGCTTTAGAGAACTTGCTTATAAAGGTCAAATTCCTGGCGTGAAAAAAGCCAGCTGGTAAAACCCTGAAACAATGGGAAGGAGGTAAATCATAATGGTCATGACAGATCCAATTGCAGACATGCTTACTCGTATTCGCAACGCGAACACAGTTCGTCACGATAAATTAGAACTACCTGGATCAAAGATTAAAAAAGAGATCGCAGAAATCTTAAAGCGTGAAGGCTTTGTACGCGATGTAGAATACATTGAGGATAACAAACAAGGAATGATTCGCATCTTCCTTAAGTACGGTGCCAACAATGAGCGTGTAATTACTGGTTTAAAACGTATTAGTAAGCCTGGATTACGTGTTTATGCAAAATCAAATGAGCTTCCACGCGTGCTTGGAGGACTCGGAATCGCAATCGTATCCACATCTAAAGGCATTTTGACGGATAAAGAAGCGCGTCAACAACAAGTGGGCGGCGAAGTTTTAGCATACGTTTGGTAATATCGTTAAGAATGGAGGTGTCAATATGTCTCGTGTAGGTAACAAACCTGTTGAAATCCCAAATGGTGTATCAGTAGACGTGAAAGAAAACAACGTTGTTACTGTAAAAGGACCTAAGGGTGAATTAACTCGTCAATTCCACAACGATATTGTAATCAAAGTGGAAGATAACAACATTCTTGTTGAGCGTCCAAGCGATAACAAGAACCACCGTGCATTACACGGAACAACTCGTAGTGTACTTAACAACATGGTAATCGGTGTAACAAATGGTTATGAAAAAGCGCTAGAATTGATCGGGGTTGGATATCGTGCTTCCAAGTCCGGCAATAAGCTTGTATTGAACGTTGGTTACTCTCACCCGGTTGAAATTGTTCCTGAAAAAGGAATTGAAATCGATGTACCTTCGAACACAAAAATCGTAGTTAAAGGAATCGACAAACAACGTGTTGGTGAAATTGCCGCTAACATCCGTTCAGTTCGTGCTCCTGAGCCATACAAAGGCAAAGGAATTCGCTACGAAGGTGAGTTTGTACGCCGTAAAGAAGGTAAAACTGGTAAATAAGGCCGTAAGCTAGAAAGGAGTGCATAGGATGATCACGAAAGCGGATAAAAATGTCGCTCGTAAGAAAAGACATGCTCGCGTTCGCCGCTCTGTTGTTGGAACAGCTGAGCGCCCTCGTTTAAATGTATTCCGTTCATCAAAGCATATTTATGCGCAAATTATTGATGATCAAAACGGAGTGACAATCGCGTCTGCCTCTACATTAGATAAAACGTTGGATGTTCCAAACGGCGGAAATGTAGAAGCTGCGAAACAAATTGGAGAAGCAATCGCCAAGCGTGCGGCTGAAAAAGGAATTAAAGCTGTAATTTTCGACCGCGGCGGTTATCTATATCATGGACGAGTAAAAGCATTAGCAGATGCAGCTCGCGAAGCTGGATTAGAATTTTAATAGAAGGAGGGAAACTGATGCGTATCGACCCTAATAAACTTGAACTTGAAGAACGTGTCGTAACGGTCAACCGTGTAGCAAAGGTTGTTAAAGGTGGACGTCGTTTCCGCTTTGCTGCAGTAGTTGTCGTTGGTGACAAAAATGGTCATGTTGGCTTCGGAACTGGTAAAGCGCAAGAAGTACCGGATGCGATCCGCAAGGCCATTGAAGATGCTAAGAAAAACTTAATTACAGTACCAATCGTTCGGACAACGATCCCTCACCAAATTACAGGACAATTTGGCGCAGGAAAAGTATTCTTAAAGCCTGCTAGTGAGGGTACTGGAGTTATCGCAGGTGGACCTGTTCGTGCGGTATTAGAGCTTGCAGGAGTAGGTGACATCCTTTCCAAGTCCCTTGGATCAAACAACCCGATCAACATGGTTCGCGCTACTGTTGAAGGTTTAAAGAATCTTAAGCGTGCTGAGGATGTTGCGAAACTTCGCGGCAAATCAGTAGAAGAACTACTAGGTTAAGGAGGGAATCTTAGATGGCTAAGAAATTAGAAATCACCCTCACTCGTAGTGTTATCGGTCGTCCTGAAAAACAACGCGTAACTGTTAAGACGCTTGGTTTACGTAAATTACACCAAACCGTCGTACACGAGGACAATGAGGCGATTCGCGGAATGATTAACAAGGTATCTCACCTTGTTACAGTTAAAGAAATTGAAGCATAAGCTATAGAATTTAAAAATGAGGAGGTGCTCAAATGAAACTTCATGAGTTGAAACCAGCAGAAGGTTCCCGTAAAAACCGTAAACGTGTAGGTCGTGGTATCGGTTCTGGAAATGGTAAAACTGCCGGACGTGGGCACAAAGGTCAAAATGCTCGTTCAGGCGGTGGAGTTCGCCCGGGATTTGAAGGTGGACAAAACCCATTAGCACGCCGTCTGCCTAAACGTGGATTTACAAACCCAACTCGCAAAGAGTATGCGATTGTTAATTTAGAGAAGCTTGCTCGTTTCGAAGAAGGAACAGAGGTAACTCCAGAACTTCTAATTGAAACAGGTTTAGTAAGCAAAGAGAAAGACGGAATCAAAATTTTAGGTAATGGCAAGTTAGGAGTTAAGCTGACAGTTAAGGCGCACAAGTTCTCTGCCTCTGCAAAAGATGCAATCATCGCTGCTGGCGGAAAAACTGAGGTGATCTAATGTTCAAGGCAATCTCCAATATGATGCGTGTGGGTGATCTTAGAAATAAAATTTTATTCACACTCGCCATGCTGGTCGTGTTCCGTATTGGAACATTTATACCGGTACCAGGTGTTAACCGAGATGCGTTGCAATTTAATGCTGGAGATTCAAGTATTTTTGGTTTCTTGAACACATTCGGTGGTGGAGCATTAAAGAACTTTTCTATTTTTGCGATGGGGATTATGCCGTACATCACTGCATCCATTATTGTTCAACTTTTGCAAATGGATGTTGTTCCGAAATTTACGGAGTGGAGCAAACAAGGGGAAGTTGGACGGAAAAAGCTTGCCCAGGTCACCCGGTACGGAACGATTGTTCTCGGTTTTATCCAGGCCATTGGGATGTCGATAGGATTTAATAATATTTTTCCTGGCTTAATTGAAGACCCGAGCGTTACAACGTATTTATTTATCGCGTTAGTTTTAACAGCGGGTACTTCCTTCCTTATGTGGTTAGGCGAGCAGATTACTCAAAAGGGAATCGGAAACGGAATTTCCATTATAATTTTCGCGGGGATTGCCGCAGCTATTCCTACTGGGGTTACCCAATTGGTTCAAACGCAATTTAGCGGCGAAAACACGCAAATGTTTATGGCTATTGTAAAATTGCTCATATTGCTGATCGCTGTAATTTTGATTATTACCGGTGTTATCTATGTACAACAAGGTACACGTAAAATTCCGATTCAGTATGCAAAACGAGTCGTCGGACACAAGCCAGTTGGAGGCCAATCCACACACTTGCCAATTAAAGTGAACGCGGCGGGAGTTATACCGGTTATCTTTGCGATTTCCTTAATCGTTACGCCAAGAACGATTGCCGGGTTTTTTAAACAAAATGATGTAACACAATGGATTATTAATACGTTTGACTACACCAAACCAGTCGGAATGATTATATATGCGCTTTTAATTATCGGGTTCTCCTATTTCTATACGTTTATTCAAGTGAATCCTGAACAAATGGCTGACAACTTGAAAAAACAAGGCGGGTACATTCCTGGTATTCGTCCGGGTGCAAATACCCAGAAATATATTACGAGAATTTTATACCGATTAACGTTTGTAGGTTCTATCTTCCTTGCGGCAGTCGCTGTCCTGCCGGTGCTATTTATTGACATTCCGGGGCTTAATTTACCGCAATCGATACGAATTGGCGGAACAAGCCTTTTGATTGTTACCGGTGTAGCGTTAGACACAATGAAGCAAATTGAAAGCCAGTTGATTAAACGGCATTACAAAGGCTTCATCAAGTAATGAGATTTGGGAAGAACCTTCTTCCCCTCTCAAGTCTAGTGTAGTGAGGTATGGAGGGATTAGATGAATCTTGTATTAATGGGTCTGCCTGGAGCCGGTAAAGGAACACAGGCGGAAAAAATAGTCGATCAGTATGGAATCCCGCATATATCTACAGGAGATATGTTCCGAGCAGCCATTAAAGAGGGAACCCCTCTTGGGCTAAAAGCCAAATCGTATATGGATTCAGGCAACCTGGTACCTGATGATGTAACGATTGGGATTGTTCGTGAACGACTGGCAAAAGATGATTGCGCAAAAGGATTCTTACTTGACGGTTTCCCTCGTACAGTCGCACAAGCAGAAGCGCTTGAAGAAATTCTGCACGAGCTGGGTCGCCAGATTGATTATGTGCTAAACATTTCAGTAGATACCGAGCATCTTATGCAAAGATTAACAGGCCGCAGGGTTTGTCAAGTTTGTGGAGCTACCTACCATGTGATCTTTAACCCGCCTAAGGTTGAAGGTATATGTGATAAGGACGGTGGAGACCTTATCCAGCGCAAAGATGATAACGAAGAAACCGTTCGTACTCGGTTAGAAGTGAACATGAAGCAAGCAAAACCATTACTTGATTACTATATGGAAAAAGGTTATTTAAAAACCATTGATGGTGATCAAGAAATTAATAAGGTTTTCTCAGATATTAATGACTACATTGGAGCGTTGGCAAAATGATTATCTGCAAAACGCCGCGCGAAATTGACATCATGCGGGAAGCGGGTAGAATTGTTGCCCTCACTCATCAAGAACTAAAAAAGTATATTAAACCTGGAGTTACAACAAAGGAACTTGACCGAATCGCTGAAAACTTTATCCGTAAACACGGTGCAATTCCTTCATTTAAAAACTATAATGGGTTTAAAGGAAGCATTTGTACTTCCGTAAATGAAGAGCTTGTACACGGGATTCCCGGTAGCCGAGTATTGAATCATGGCGATATTATCTCAATTGATATTGGGGCAAAATACAACGGCTATCATGGAGATTCGGCGTGGACGTACGGAGTCGGTGAAATTAGCGAAGAAGCTCAAAAACTTCTTGATGTAACAGAAGAGTCGCTTTACAAAGGCTTAGAAAAAGCGAAACCAGGTGCAAGATTGACTGACATTTCCCATGCCATTCAAACTTATGCGGAAAGCCATGGGTTTTCTGTGGTCAGAGAGTATGTAGGGCATGGTGTTGGTCAAGACTTACATGAAGATCCGCAAATTCCCCACTACGGACCGCCCGGCAAGGGGCCCATCCTTAAGAAGGGAATGGTACTGGCCATTGAGCCAATGATCAATAGTGGATCTCGTTACGTTCGAACATTATCCGATAACTGGACGGTTGTCACAACGGATGGCAAGTGGTGTGCTCACTTTGAACATACAATTGCAATTTGTGAGGAAGGCTACGAAATCTTAACAACGATCTAAGTGAAGGGTGAGGAAACAGTGAGTGAGGCTGATTCGGTACCGAAAGTTGGTCAGATCGTTCGAATTAAAAAAGGAAGAGATGCCGAAAGTTTGAGCGTAATTGTTAACATCCTTGATGATCGTTACGTCCTTATTGCTGACGGTGACAAAAGAAAATTCGATCGGGCCAAACGCAAAAACCTGAACCACTTAGAATTACTTGATTTTATTTCTCCGGAGGTTGCAAGAAGTATTCTTGAAACGGGCCGTGTAACAAATGGCAAACTACGTTATGCAGTAGCGAAGTTTTCCGACGAGAAAGTCATTGCTCTGAAGAAGGGAGAACAAGTCGATGGCTAAAGAAGACGTAATTGAGGTAGAGGGTACGGTTATTGAACCACTGCCTAACGCCATGTTTCGCGTAGAGCTTGAAAATGGCCATAAGATTCTAGCTCACGTTTCTGGAAAAATCCGAATGCACTACATTCGCATTTTACCAGGAGATAAAGTAACCGTAGAATTGTCTCCATATGACTTATCACGTGGTCGTATAACGTATCGTTTTAAATAAAAATCGTACTCCGTGACATAAGGAGGTAGTAGAAATGAAGGTAAGACCATCAGTCAAACCTATTTGTGAAAAATGTAAAGTTATACGTCGTAGAGGAACTGTAATGGTTATCTGCGAAAATCCAAAACACAAGCAAAAACAAGGTTAAACCTAAGGAGGTGCTTAAATAATGGCACGTGTTGCAGGAGTCGACATTCCGCGCGATAAACGAGTGGTTATTTCATTAACTTACATTTACGGAATCGGTAAAGCGAAAGCACAACAAATTCTTGCTCAAGCTGGTGTTTCCGAAGATACTCGCGTTCGTGATTTAACGGAAGATGAACTGAACAAAATTCGTGAAGTAATTGACAGCCATAAAGTAGAAGGTGATCTTCGTCGTGAAGTATCCCTCAACATTAAACGATTGATTGAAATCGGCAGTTACCGTGGAATCCGCCATCGTCGCGGTCTTCCAGTTCGTGGTCAAAATACGAAGAACAATTCACGTACTCGTAAAGGACCTCGTCGTACAGTAGCGAACAAGAAAAAGTAAGCAAAGGAGGTAAATACTAAATGGCAAAACAACGTAAAACCAATACACGTAAACGTCGTGTCAAAAAGAATATTGAAAGTGGCGTAGCACATATCCGTTCTACGTTCAACAACACGATCGTTACGATTACTGACACTCATGGGAATGCTGTTTCCTGGGCGACTGCTGGCCACTTAGGATTCAAAGGTTCTCGTAAATCCACTCCATTTGCTGCTCAAATGGCTGCTGAAACAGCTGGTAAAACAGCAATGGAACACGGAATGAAAACTGTAGAAGTTTCCGTTAAAGGTCCTGGTGCCGGACGTGAAGCTGCTATTCGTGCCCTTCAAGCGGTAGGCTTAGAAGTAACAGCCATTCGTGACGTTACTCCTGTTCCTCATAATGGATGCCGTCCGCCAAAACGCCGCCGCGTATAATTTTAAAAGCGTTGGTATATATTTTTTAAATGTTGTCTATAATGGACATGTATAAAAAAAGTTTTGGTGACAAACATTAATTAAGTTGTTGGTCGGGAATGCCTACTGAGGAATTTCGGTTGGACTTTATGTCCAACCGAGGTTCGACGTTTGAAGGAGGGTTTTGTTGAATGATCGAAATCGAAAAGCCAAGAATTGAAACGGTTGAAATCAGCGACGATGCCACATATGGAAAGTTTGTTGTTGAACCACTTGAGCGTGGATATGGGACTACATTAGGCAACTCCTTGCGTCGTATCCTACTATCCTCACTTCCTGGTGCAGCTATTACTACGATTCAGATAAATGGCGTATTGCATGAGTTTTCAACAGTGGAAGGTGTCGTTGAAGATGTGACAACGATCATCTTAAACTTAAAGAAACTGGCAATGAAAATTTATTCTGATGAGGAAAAGACTCTTGAAATAGATGTACAGGGTGAAGGAGTCGTAACGGCTGGGGATATTACACATGATAGTGATGTTGAAATTTTAAATCCGGATCTTCACATTGCGACTTTAGCAGAAGGTGCTCATTTCAATATGAAAATGACGGCTAAGCGCGGCCGCGGGTACGTCCAAGCGGAAGGTAACAAACGTGAAGATTTGCCGATTGGCGTAATTCCAATCGATTCGATTTATACACCTATCTCTCGTGTAAACTACCAGGTTGAAAATACCCGCGTAGGACAAGTGACAAACTATGACAAGTTAACACTTGATGTATGGACAGATGGCAGCATCCGTCCGGAAGAGGCAGTTTCTCTTGGAGCGAAGATCATTACCGAACATTTAAATATTTTTGTTGGGTTAACGGATCAAGCGCAAAAAGCAGAAATCATGGTTGAAAAAGAAGAAGACCAAAAAGAAAAAGTTCTTGAAATGACAATTGAAGAGCTTGACCTTTCTGTGCGCTCTTATAACTGCTTAAAAAGAGCAGGCATTAATACCGTTCAAGAACTTGCGAATAAATCGGAAGAAGATATGATGAAAGTGCGCAACCTTGGTAAAAAGTCTCTTGAAGAAGTTCAAGAGAAGCTGGCTGAGCTTGGACTTTCATTACGTTCTGAAGAATAGAGACATAAGTAGCTTTAAAAAGCGTGAGAAGGAGGGAAAAGGATAATGGCATACCAAAAATTAGGTCGTGTGTCTGCGGTTCGTATGGCAATGCTTCGTGACTTAGCGACTGACTTAATCATCAACGAGCGTATTGAAACGACTGAAGCTCGCGCGAAAGAAGTACGTAAGTTTGTTGAGAAGATGATTACGCTTGGAAAACGTGGTGATCTTCATGCACGTCGTCAAGCGGCTGCTTTTGTTCGTAACGAAGCTGCGAAAGTAGAAATCGTAAAGAACGAGGAAACCGGAAAGAAAAAAGAAGTGAAAGAAATGGCTTTGCAAAAGCTATTTAACGATATTGCACCTCGCTATGCAGAGCGTAATGGTGGTTATACGCGTATCGCAAAAATTGGGCCTCGCCGTGGTGACGGAGCTCCAATGGTTATCATTGAGTTAGTTTAATAATCGTAAAGGGTGGGACGGGTGTCTGCCCTTTTTTTATTTCTTTCATTTATGTAAAATAATTAGAGGTAAAGCGATTGTTTAGAGATGAGATAGAGTTCTAGCTGAGGGGGATCAAGCAGTGAAGGAGTTAATTAGCATTAACGACGTTTCGTTCGCGTATCGTGAAGATGAGCCGGCTATTTTGAAAGATGTGAATCTGACCGTTTACGCTGGTGAGTGGCTGGCGATTGTAGGCCATAACGGTTCAGGAAAATCAACACTTGCAAAATTGCTCAATGGCCTGCTCATCCCAACGGCAGGCAGGGTTATCGTTGAAGGATATGATACGGCCAGAGCGGACGAGTTATGGGAAATACGCAAACGGGTCGGTATTGTCTTTCAAAATCCGGACAACCAGTTTGTTGGGACGAGCGTCAGAGACGATGTCGCCTTTGGTCTTGAAAATTTCGGCGTTGTGCGTGAAGAAATGATAACGCGGATTGATGAGGCGGTTCGGAAAGTGAAAATGGAGAAGTTTTTAGATGCCGAGCCGCATCATTTATCAGGCGGACAAAAACAGCGGGTCGCAATCGCGGGTATACTCGCGCAAAAGCCATCCATTATCATCCTTGATGAAGCCACATCGATGCTTGACCCAATGGGACGCAAGGAAGTCACTGAAACCGTGAAAGCGCTAAATGAACAACAAGGAATTACCGTCATTTCAATTACCCATGATTTAGAAGAAGCGATACGGGCAGACCGGGTTATCGTCATGAAACAAGGTAAAGCCATCATGCAAGGAGGTCCGGAAGAGGTTTTTCAGGATGGTGAGATGTTGATCGGAGCAGGGCTGGACTTGCCTTTTTCCGTAAAACTGAGCTTGTCTTTGCAGAAAAAAGGTATTCCATTACCGAAAGCGTACTTAACACAAGAAGAACTGGTGGAAGCATTATGGACATTGTCATAAAACAACTTACACATCGTTATATGATTGGCACACCGTTTGAGAGAGTTGCCCTTGAGGATATCAATCTTCAAATTGCTTCCGGTACATTTCTGGCTGTCATTGGGCATACAGGATCAGGGAAATCAACATTGATTCAACATTTAAACGGTCTGTTAAAACCGACGAGCGGCACGATTGCTATTGGGGACCAGATAATATCAGCCGGTAAGAATAACAAACAGCTTAAAAGCTTAAGAAAGCGCGTCGGTATTGTTTTTCAATATCCAGAACATCAACTCTTTGATGAGACGGTTGAAAAAGATATTATGTTCGGCCCTTTAAACTTTGGTGCTTCGGAAGCGGAAGCGAAAGAGAAAGCAAAAGAAATGCTTGAACTGGTCGGTTTGCCACTTGGTATACTTAGCCGTTCACCATTTGAACTAAGCGGCGGCCAAATGCGCCGTGTAGCGATAGCAGGTGTTCTTGCCATGGACCCCGAAGTGTTAATTTTAGATGAACCGACAGCCGGGCTTGATCCTAAAGGACGGGTTGAGATTATGGAGTTATTTTACCAGCTCCATCAGAAGAAAAACTTAACGACCGTTCTTGTTACACATAGTATGGAAGACGCGGCAACTTACGCCGACAAAATCGTCGTAATGGAAAAAGGAAAGGTTTATATGGAAGGCAGTCCGAAGCAAATTTTTTCCGAAAGAAATAAGCTTCAGGCAGTGGGCCTTGATGTACCTGAAACCGTTCAGTTTCTTTTAAAATGGCAAAATCGAACAGGTGAGGCAATCGACCTTTCTTCCTTTACACTTGATGAAGTGGCAACAGCTTTATGTAAGCAGTTGAAGAAGGGAGGCTCCTCATGCTAGAGAATGTGATTATTGGCCAATACGTTCCCGGACGATCAATTCTCCATCGGCTTGACCCCCGTTCAAAGCTAATCAGTGTGTTTTTATTTGTGTTTATTGTTTTTTTAGCAAATAATTGGGTGACATATGGATTGCTAGGATTGTTTACGGCAGTTGCGATTGTCGTTTCACAAGTGCCGCTTCGCTTTTTATATAAAGGCTTGAGGCCAATTTTGATCATCGTTTTATTTACATTCGCCCTCCATATTTTCATGACGAAAGGCGGAGCGTTACTCTTTCAATTTGGCTGGCTTAAAATTTATGAACAAGGTGTAGTTCAAGGGGCTTTTATTTCTTTTCGTTTAATCTTTCTCGTTCTTGTCACATCTTTATTGACGTTGACGACAACACCAATTGATATAACGGACGGTCTTGAGCAATTGCTTGGCCCGTTAAAGCGGATTAAGCTCCCTGTCCATGAATTTGCTTTAATGATGTCCATCGCTCTTCGTTTTATTCCGACATTATTAAAAGAAACGGAAAAAATTATGAAGGCGCAAATGGCCCGCGGGGTTGAGTTTACGAGCGGCCCGATTAAAGAGCGGATTAAAGCCTTTATTCCTCTCCTCGTTCCATTGTTCATCTCTTCCTTTAAACGGGCGGAAGAGTTGGCATTGGCGATGGAAGCCCGTGGCTATAGAGGCGGAGAGGGACGGACAAAGCTCCGTATTTTAAAGTGGGGAATAGAGGATTCGATATTAATCGCTGTTCTCCTTATATTGACCATTGCTTTATTCCTGTTACGATCGTGAGGGATTGTGAATGAAACGCTTTAAAGCGACTATTTCTTATGACGGTTCCGGGTTTAGCGGATATCAAGTTCAGCCTGCCAGACGAACGGTACAAGGAGAAATTGAGTCCATTTTAAAAAGGATTCATAAAGGAAAGGACATTCGGATCGCTGCTTCAGGCAGAACAGATGCAGGCGTTCATGCGGTTGGACAAGTATTTCATTTTGACAGCCCCCTGCTTTTAGATCCGGAGAATTGGAAAAATGCATTGAACGCCCAATTGCCTGAGGATATTTATGTAAAAGAGGTCAACGAAGCTTCTCCAGGTTTTCATGCCCGTTTTGACGCCATAAAGAAAGAATACCGTTATCGTCTTTTACGATCAAAGGAGAAGGATGTATTCCGCCGGCATTATGCCTATCATTACCCGCACTTCCTTTGCGCCGAAAAGATAAAGGAAGCAATGAAGGCCTTTCTTGGAACACATGACTTCACTTCTTTTTCATCGGCAAAATCAACAGTGGAAGACCGGGTGCGGACCATTTATGAATTAGAGCTGCTTGAAGAAAAAGACGAATGGATTTTCCGCATTGTCGGCAATGGTTTTCTATACAATATGGTTCGAATAATTGTCGGAACGTTGCTCGATGTTGGCCAGGGGAAAGCAACGGCAGACGATGTAAAAGCCATGCTGCTTGCGCAAAACCGGAGTTTAGCGGGAAAAACGGCGCCCGCCCACGGCCTTTATTTGTACAAAGTAACATACGAAAAGTAAAAAACTCCATTTAGCAATTTTATTCATGACACGCTTGACATCGTTGTTATACTGTTTTATTATATTAGTTGGTATTTCTAAAAGTATCTGCCCTGCCCCGGAAGATATTATTCAGAAATCTGATGAATTATAAAATTAATGAGCGATATAGCGACTGAAAATATAGGAGGGAAATTTCATGCGTACGACATTTATGGCTAAGCCTCAAGATGTAGAACGTAAATGGTATGTGATCGACGCAGAAGGAAAGACGTTAGGTCGTCTTGCAAGTGAAGTTGCATCCATCCTTCGCGGTAAACATAAACCAACGTTCACACCGCACGTTGATACTGGTGACCATGTGATCATCATTAACGCTGAAAAAATTCATTTAACAGGTAAGAAATTAACAGACAAAATTTATTACCGCCACACTGGCCACCCGGGTGGACTTCGTACAAGAACAGCGCTTGAAATGCGTACAACTCGTCCAGTACAAATGCTTGAATTAGCAGTTAAAGGCATGCTTCCAAAGAACAGCCTGGGACGTCAAATGTTTAAAAAGCTTCACGTATATGCTGGTGCTGAGCATCCACATCAAGCACAACAACCAGAAAACTACGAATTACGCGGATAATTTAAAAGGAGGGTATTCACGTGGCACAAGTACAATATTATGGTACTGGACGTCGTAAGCACTCCGTTGCTCGCGTACGTTTAGTTCCTGGTGATGGACGTATCGTGATTAACGGACGTGACATTGACGAATATTTCGGATTAGATACATTAAAACTTATCGTAAAACAACCGCTTAACGAAACGGAAACAGAAGGTAAATACGATGTTCTTGTTAACGTAAACGGCGGTGGATTTACAGGACAAGCGGGTGCAATCCGTCATGGAATTTCCCGTGCGCTATTGCAAGCAGACCCAGAATTCCGCGGTTCCCTAAAGGCTGCAGGATTCCTAACTCGTGACGCTCGCATGAAAGAACGTAAGAAATACGGTCTTAAAGGCGCTCGTCGTGCTCCACAATTCTCAAAACGTTAATTTTATTCTATACGCAAAACCCCGGTTCTATTTCGAACCGGGGTTTTTTATAATGCAATTAAGCCGCTTTCGCTTTTTTAATTGCCATCTTTTATATAGGATGACCGCCTCTTCTTTAGCAAACCATTTAAATAAGAAAGAGAAATTATATAAGAGGAAGAGGAAAAAACATGGCAATCGTAATTACGACATTTAAAGAAAAACAGCGATGTAAAAAAGTTGAATATGAACGAAGGGTGCTTCGAGACCTTTCGCTTGCAAAAATAAAAAAGGAATTTCAGGAGCTTTTCCAGCCCTTTTTCCAGTATTCCCTTTTGTATCAGCAAGATATTGAAGATGCATGCATCGATATCGCCATTGACGCTTATTTATTAGGAGCGGCATATAGCCGATTTGCTTATTATGGTGAACCGCTTCATTCCATAAAAAAAAGAAGCGAAAGCGCACAGAAAGAAATTGTGGAAGGATTATATGACTATTGGCAGTTCTGGTGCTGGGGGACCGATTTAATGATGGAGTCTCTTCATCGCTGCTGCGTGAGCTATGTCGACCGCTGGTGGATGGAAGGATATCAAAACGGAGAAAAACGTTACAAAATGCGCCTTCACTAAAATTTGAT
The DNA here is from genome assembly GCF_049843615.1 of Fictibacillus sp. Mic-4. NCBI lineage: Bacteria > Bacillati > Bacillota > Bacilli > Caryophanales > Fictibacillaceae > Fictibacillus > Fictibacillus sp. Mic-4. Next base: position 53,754 of record NZ_JBBHZM010000024.1, read on the forward strand.
AAGACACACTGCCTGTTTCTTCATAAATTTTGTCTTGTCCCATATATATAACCATATAGGCAAACGCGTACTATATGGGAATATGGGAGGAACGAGGATGAAGAAATGGGCAAAGCTTACGGCCTTTGCTTTAGGTGTTGCGGCACTTATCTTTATTTTAACTTACGAATTTTCCGAAAATCATTCCTGGAAATCATGGAATTTACCATTAACGGGAAAAATCATTATTATTGACCCGGGCCATGGGGGAATGGATGGAGGCACCGTCGGTGATGGTGGTGTTATTGAAAAGGATATTTCGCTTAATATTGCCTTAAAGCTTCGCGATTACTTGCAGGAAGCAGGAGCGCTTGTCATTATGACGCGCGAAACAGATAGAGATCTGGCGGATGATGATACGAAGCGAATTAGTGCCAGAAAAACGGAAGATCTCCGAAAGAGGAAAGAAATTATAAATGGGTCCAATGGGGATTTATTTGTAAGTATTCATTTGAATGCTATTCCTTCCCCGCGATGGAGGGGAGCTCAAGTCTTTTACCATCCAACAGGCAAAGAAGGGGAAGAAGTGTCAAAATTTATACAGGATGAAATAAAACGCAACCTCGAAAATACGGATCGGCTTGCAAAATCAATTGATGGTATCTACTTGCTTCGAACAGCAAAAATACCTGGAACATTGGTTGAAGTTGGCTTTTTATCCAATCCAACCGAACGGGAGCTTTTGAAAACGGAGCATTATCAAATGCAAGTTGCCGCATGTATATACCAGGGCATCCTTCGATACTATACAAATGAACCTGTTCCGAAACATTAGGGACAAGGTTTTTTTGTGCTATACTAAATATATATGAATTCATAAAGAAGGAGTGGCTTCATTGTTAACTGAAGAAAAAGTTATTGAATTATTAGCAGGCATTCAAGACCCGTTTTTACATAAAAGCCTTACAGAAACAGGCGCAATTCGCGAAATTAAAGTAAAAGAAGGCTATGTAAGCCTTAAGATTATGGTCGCCAAAGAAGGCACCCCGGAACAAATGAGACTTCAACAAGAAATTGTTGCCACTTTAAAAAATGCAGGTGTAGAATCCGTCGGGCTGCGCTTTGAGGAAATGAAATCCAATCAGGGACAAGCAAATGTAAGCGTTCCTCCATTACTATCGCCAAATAGCAAAACGGAATTTATTGCGATTGCCAGCGGGAAAGGCGGCGTTGGGAAATCGACAGTTTCCGTGAATTTGGCCACTACTCTTGCCCGGCTTGGAAAAAAAGTCGGATTAATTGATGCGGATATTTATGGATTTAGCGTACCAGATATGATGGGCATTACAGAACGGCCACGTGTTGTCGGTGAAACGATATATCCAGTTGAGCGATTTGGTGTCAAAGTCATTTCAATGGCATTTTTTGTGGAAGAAAATACGCCTGTTATATGGAGAGGGCCGATGCTCGGCAAAATGCTAATGAATTTCTTTAGTGAAGTAGAATGGGGAGAGTTAGATTATATGCTGCTCGACCTGCCGCCAGGTACAGGCGACGTTGCCCTTGATGTGCATAAAATGCTCCCGAAATGCAAAGAAATCATTGTCACGACGCCACATGCAACAGCAGCATTTGTAGCTGCCAGGGCGGGATCGATGGCGTTAAAGACTGACCATGAGATTCTTGGCGTTATTGAAAACATGTCCTATTTCGAAAGTCAACTAACAAAAGAAAAAGAATATGTATTTGGCAAAGGCGGGGGCAATCGCCTGGCTGAAGAATTGAACACCCCTCTATTAGGACAGCTGCCGCTTGGGCAACCGGAAATTGACGAGAATGATTTTGCGCCGAGCATTTACGGGCCTGAACACCGTATTGGCGCCATTTACACTGAAATCGCGGAAAAGATTATCGACCAGTTAAAAAAATAAAACAAAGCAACCCCTCTTCTTTATAAGAGGGGTTGCAGCTTATTTACCGCCCTGTTTTTTTTCGCCTTTTTCTTTTTCACCAGTTTGGGCAATTTCTTCATGGGCGGCCTTTGTCACCATATCGGAAATTTGGGCTTTAATGAGAGGGCTTTTAAAAGTCTCAAGCATTACTTTTTTCATTTCATTTTGCATCTGTGTAGTATGGACAAGGTCAAGCGCTTTTTTGGCCATGTTAGGATTTTGCAGTATTTTCATCATTTGTTGTTGATAGGCTGGATCATTCATAAGACTTTTCAACAATTGTTCATGTTCTTTTTTTAAACTTTTCGCATACGTCTGGGCAAATTTTGGATCTTTGAAAGCATTTTCCCAGAACTTTTGACCTTTTTCAGAAAGAAGCTGCTGTTCAATAGTCATTTTAACGATATTTTGATCAAGCAATAACTGTTGTTTCATTTTTTCATCAGACAGCACTTCTTTGATGGCCTTTTTCCCGTCTTCTGTTTTTAATAAGTCTACAAGCATTTTTTTGGTCGCTTCATAGTCGGTATGGGTTACACCCTGGGCTTCATTTTGCGCACAGCCATTTATTGCAAAAAGAAGAAAACAGAAGAGGACCACTATCCAAGTCTTCTTTTTCACGTCTCTTCTTTCTCCCTTCTATCCTTTCTTACCTTTAGGTTTGGTTAGTTTGGGTGATTTATTCAGGTTAATAAAGGAAAACTGGCTTTTTAAATCAAGGATTGGTACAATCGAAAAGGATAACTGATTTGGAGGCAGTCGGAGTGAAATCAAAGGATGTTGTTTTTTTATTTTTTTCAACATTGCTGATTGGAATTGGCGCGGATATTATCACCGGTTTTATTTTAAAATTGCCCACGGGCGGGATTAAAGCTTTTTTTCTATACATAGTGGGGCTAATTGGATTTGGCGCCATTTATAGTGTATTCAGCCAAATGGGCTTTTTCGCTTACTTAACGGTTCATCGCTTTGGTTTAGGAATTTTTAAATCACAGGCATTATGGAATGGAGTTCAATTGGTCATTACTGTTTTTGTATTATTTGACCTGTTTTATCTCCGTTATACGGCTTTTTATAAAAAAGGAGAGTCGATCGCCTCTTACTTTATCATTCCAATTGTAGTGCTTGTGATCGGGTTAATCGTTGCGTACTTTAAACAAAAGGCGACGAATCGCGGAGCATTTATTCCTACATTGTTTTTCATTGTTGTTGTAACGACAGTGGAATGGGTGCCGGTTTTAAAACAAAATGATGTTTATGCCAATTGGATGGCCTTTGTCCCATTAATTTTGTGCAATGCGTATCAAATTTTAATCTTGCACCGCCTTAATCAACAAAATGCGAAAAGAACTTCTGCACAAGGGTAGGCAGAAGTTCTTTTTATTATCTTATTTCTTCGCTTTGAGCCTTAGTGTTGGCGATGAGTTCGCTGACGCTGACAAAAGAGTATCCCTCTTTTTTCAATGTATCGATGATGGTAGGAAGTGCCCGTTCCGTCTGTTTAACGGAATCAGAAGCATGCATTAAAAGAATATCGCCAGGATGGATATCTGCTGTAGCATTTTTAATAATGGTTTGCACCCCGGGATTTTGCCAATCTTTTGTATCAATACTCCAATGAACGATCGTATGATGGAGGCTTTCAGCCACTTTTAAAACCCGTTTATCAAAGTTTCCGTTTGGCGGGCGTAATAATGAAGTCGTTTTTCCGGAAACTTTCTTAATTTTTTCTTGTGATAATAAAATGTCCCGGCGAATTTGCCCGTTTTCCCAATCGGTATAATTTTTAAATTGGTATCCAAGGCTTCCGATTTCGTGGCCGTCTTTTACAATTCGCTCAACAACTTCAGGATGACGTTCAGCCCAGGCGGCAGAAATAAAAAATGTGCAATTTTTTATGCCATTCTCTTTTAAAACGTCAAGAATAGGAATGGCGCGTTTTTCTCCCCAACTAATATCAAAGGTTAAGGCTATTTTATTTCCCTTGTCCTCCCCCTTATAGATAGCGCGTGGCCCATCTTTTGTAGAAAAGACGGTAAGCTGCTCTTGCCCGATAAAGGCTAGACAAGCAGCAAAAAAGGCGGAAAAGACAATCACCATGTATTGTTTTATCTTTTTACCATTAACGACGCAAAAAAACTTCATAAGAAGACCCCCTTGTCCATTCCTTCTTAGAAAAAACATATGTAAGAACAATTGATGTATGCCTGATTTTTAATGAAAAAACTTTTTTAAAAAAGTAGTTGACGTCAGAATAGAATACATGCTATATTATTTCTTGTCGCTGCAAGACAAGCAGCTTTCGAAAAAACGTCAAAAAAAGATGTTGACACTAAGGAAACAAGGTGTTAAGATATAAAAGTCGCCAAAACGAGCGACGGGACAAAAACATCTTAA
>NZ_JBBHZM010000025.1:0-57479 GCF_049843615.1 Fictibacillus sp. Mic-4
GTCCAAAAGTACTAAAATTACAAATCCTTTTTTTAACTTATTCCCTCCTTTTCCTGTGTTGGGAATATTCTACATTATTTTCTGAATATTTGATATAGTGTAATAGTACTAAAGATTAGAGGGGATTGATAGGATGGCAAATCAAAAGTTAAAATTTTATAGTAATATAGTCGCGATTTTAACCATAATAGCAGCTGTAACAAGCATGGTTTCTAAAATCCAACTGCAATACATAGTCATAGGCTTGTTTACGTTGATGTGCTTTCTATTCTTTCTTGGCTTAGTAAAGGAGCATAAAGTAAGAGCCTTTGGAGTAGTTGGATTTTACGTTGTTATGATGGTATATGTATTTTGGTCGTAATAAAAACCACCCGTGATAGTGATAACGGGTGGTTTTCTCTAGGCTGGAAGCCTTTGTTACTGACCAAACCCTAAAGGGCTACTGAATGGTTCGCCAGGTGTACTACTTCTACTGGCCAGGGCTCAAAGGCCTCCTTCTTATTTTCTTTACCTCTTCACCTGTAAATGGATCAATATATTCCATCATCGTTAATTGTTCTGCGACTATATCATCCTGGATCTGGTTACGTATATATTCTTCTATCACCTTCTTGTTTCTTCCCACTGTATCCACATCATATCCGGTACACCAAAATTTTCGGTTCCCGTACCGGTATTTCAAATTGGCATGACGATCAAATATCATCAAACTGCTTTTTCCTTTTAACTATCCTACAAATGCGGACACACTTATCTTAGGGGGACTACTTACCAACATATGTATGTGATCTTTACATGCTGTTGCTTCGATAATCTCTACACCCTTTCTCTCACATAGAGTGCGCAGTATTTCTCCTATGTCCTTTTTGATTTTCCCATAAATGATTTGCCTTCTGTACTTTGGGGCAAATACGATGTGATACTTACAATTCCATTTCGTGTGTGCTAAACTATTAGTGTCTTTGGACATAAAAACTCCTCTGTATGCTAATATTTTGGCTGACGAACCAAAAATTTTTAGCACCACAGGGGAGTTTTTTAATACCACGCTGAAAGCTTTTTGGAACCCTAGACCTTGCCAGGGGTTTTCTTTTCCACAAACAAAAAAGCGGCATTTCAGCAAAATGCCCAAATACCGCAAGATGATTTATTATGTAATACTGGTCGGGAAGACAGGATTTGAACCTGCGACCCCCACGTCCCGAACGTGAAATTTATCTCTTACATGCGTTCTTATCAATTCTTTTGGATTTTGCAAACATCCAAATATACCAAGATAAAACAAGTTGTTTTCACACCCATTCGTTTTTATTCGTAAAGGTAGTTTGCAATTCCGTTTGCAATTATGTTTGCATTTTAATTCTTAAAGCTAAACAGGAATCGAACCTCCGACGCACAGTTTAGGAATCAGTAGTACACAGTAGGAACAAGTATGATGTATTTTGATGAAACCCTGTTATATCAAGTGTTGAAAACACATTATAGGATTAAGTTGGATGAAAAATTAGCAAATGTGATGAAATTCTGCCCCTTTTCCTGCCCGCATGGGGCAATTTATTTCTGAATTAAATAGGAACTGGTTAAGAAAAAAATAAATCCCCCTACCGAATCTGGTAGAGGGTATAGTAAGCCCCAACGCTTTTTGCGGAGCTTCGCTTTGCAATAAAGCATATGCTGCGGCTGCCCCGTTTTAGAACTGCTTTTGAAATTAAGCAAGAATTTTTTCTTTTTCAGCGATCATCTTTTCGATCTCCTGCCAGTGCCGGCCGTATTGCCGTGCATGCCGCTTTGTCAAAAATGAATTATCGTGTTCAGGATATCTTTTAGATGGCGGAGCAAGTGCTTTAATAAGGAAGGGATTTTGACGGCGGCCATTAAATCGTACGATGACAATAGCATGATAAGCTTCTGTGAGCATTGCTGTTTCCACATCAAATGTAGGCTTAAGCTGTTCTGATAATGTTTCAAATACTTTCTTGTTATCATTGGCAAACAAAAACCAGTTGATCCCTGCTGCTGTTAAATCCTCATCTAATCCATGTTTCAAAAGTCCAAAATGATGGAAAGCGAACAGACCGGATAATCGCCACTTTGGCCCTTCGAGCACAATCCTCTGCATAAGGTTTTTTAATCCCAGTGTTAAGTATTGATGGGGCTCATTAAATACAATGAAGGTTTTAGCTTCATTCGGGTTCATTAGAAGCTTTGTCATAAATACTTTCAAAGTAATCCAATGAGCCAAAGTTCTTGTCGGCAGTGGTCCCAGTTTTCTGTTCGGGATCCGGAGGATGATTACTTTCCCTTCCTTCATCCATTTTTCAAAATCCAATTCCGGATGCGGATCCTGGGCGAATATATTAAATGTAGATTCTGTTCCTAAAAACTCTTCAAGTCGGTATAAAATGGAGCTGGCTTTTGCTTCTAGGGACCGCTGCCCGTCACGATCAACAACAATATCTACATTTCCATTTTTATCGATCTTTTCTTTATACGTTGTAGTCCATTTATCTAATTCGTTCGCAAGACGATCCTGACCCTGTGCACGAAGTTCTTTAATGCGTTTTAGACGAATATCTTCGTTTTCAAGCATTAATTTAATGTTGAATATGCTGCCTTTACTCGCTTTGGCAAAACTTCGTAATATAGCTCGGGATTGCCCCATTTCTGCAACGTCTCCAAAAAAGTCTATAAGCTCATTTGCAAACCGATCGGCTCCCCTTCTTGCACCTAACTTTCTCACAATCTCGGTCAAATCCATTGGTGGGAAATATTCTTCATCACTTAGGTCAAGATCAATAATTTTTTCGGGCGGAAGTGCATCCCGGATCCCGTCAGCAAGCCCGCGTTCCCCATCTTCCATAATTGCATCAATGACAAATGTACTAATGTTGTGATGCATGCAGCCTTCTACAATCATGTTTTTCATGAGTGTATCTTTTCCCATCCGGGGACTGCCGACAAATCCATATGATCGGAAGGTTTCGTCTAAATTGCTCATTGGAATACTGATCGGGAGCTGTTCGCCTTTAATTTCAGCATGGCCAACCATTATTCCTTTATCTGTAGCCAATACGCTAGGAATATCAGTTTCAACCTTTCGATTAACGGAAAGTGCATCTTCGAATTTCTGTTGAACAGTTGCTGTTGGAAGTTGCAACGATACTTTTGATAGTTCCTCACATGATAATAGGTTCGGATCTCCGTCGGCTTTAGTTCGGCTGGAAAGATGAAGTGTATTCAACTCTTCGATGATTTCTTTTTTTCTGGCTTTGAACTTTATTTTAATAGGAAGTAACTCGTTATCCCCGGACAATTCGGAAAAAGCACTTCCGATCGTATTCGTAATTAATTCTGATCTAAGTGGATCTTCAGTTTTAGCAGCAATGCGAATATGCGTTTTCCAAACGGGCTGATTTGCCTTACTCATTGATTTTGATGAAAGCTGGCCGGAACTGATTTCGTTGATCAGCGCTTGCTTTTTATCAACGATTGGTTTCTTTTTAAACTCCTTGTCACTTTTAAAGAAGACATTAGAAATAGCGTTCAGTGTATCATCTAATAGGTCATATACTTCATTTACAAGCGTGACGATGCCAGTTTTTACGCTTTTGCTGACTTTTGAAGCAGTTATTTTCCCGCGCTGCGGCACATTACCTTTTGACAGTTTTTCGAGCGCCCAGGACGCATTCTTTAACCATTTTTGACGGTTTTCCGTCTCGGTACAAACAGAAAGACGGGCAAAGTCACCGTCTTGTGAAATATCATTGAGTGCTGACATAATAGAAGAGATAGGAGAAGTTTGCTCCCGGGCATCGGTTTGCAGGCTGAAAATATCATGCCGGGCTAATCGTATTTCTCGCAACACGTTTCCCTCTGGAATACGAAGCACTTCCGAACCAACTTCTTCGATCGTCACTTTCATATAATTCTCAAGGATTTCTCGGAACTTCTTTGCCCATACTTCGGATGTACTTGCGTAAAATTCAATGGACCGTCTCCCTTCCCGCTGCCGGAAAACTATATCAAACCATATAGTGTCTTTTTCGCGGTAGGTAAATTTAAAGCTGTTACGCTTAAGCCTGGTTGGAATCGAATCATAAATTTCATACATTTTATGGAGCATACGCCAAAGCTTTGTGTTTTGATTATTCGTGACGTTTAAGTGAGGAATAATGCGATAGGTGACCATTTTGTTTTTCAGGTAAGAAAAGTAATCCGACATTTTAATCGATTTTATGCGACGGCCAGCCATATAATCGCTCCCATCATCCCGAATCCCCAGCGTGCAAACCATTTTGGTACTTTTCCAGTAATCATCATTCCTACTCCACAGATGATAGTAAACCCGGCGCCAATCTCGGGCATATAATCGGTCAATGTATGCCCAACGAAAATTGCTGCTTCAAGAAGTCCATTGCCGAGGGGCTTTAGAATCGCTTCAATCTCAGCCCCCACTATTTTATCAGCAAACGAATTGTATTTATCCAACAAGTAATCAAACATTCGAATTCCCCCTTATATGGTCCTTAAGAAGTTTTTAATATCAACAGCATGTCGGGCTAAAATGTAGCCACATGCCCCTCCAATCAGCAATTCCAGTGACTTTGATCGATGCCCAAACATCCACGAGACACCAGCGAAAAAGAATACTCCCACGGCAATCCAATCCACAATATTTAGGCCGGCACTCCAAACATTTCCAAATGTCGCATCTGCTGTTCCAGCAAAAACCGTTTTCGGAGCCATAAGAACGAATAATCCGTAGCCGAGGCGTATGATCTTCAATGGTGTCGGTGTCGGTTTTGGTTCTTTATCCCTCCATTCCTTTCTCATAAACGCTCTAAAATCAATCGTTTCCGTTCTCACGATTGTTTCCTCCTTTTGAATAAAATCCTTTCAAACGATAAAACTAAATAAAAAGAGCCAAGGAGTTGACGAACATGTTCTTCTTAATTGGAGTTGCAGGTGGAGCAGCAGTTGGATTGCTCGTAAATGCCTTACTCTAAGGTAAATTTAATCCCTCCATTTCCCTTGATTACTTTTGGTTCGGCAGGCGTGATTAATTGCGCCTGCTTTTGATATTCGCGGTCTACCAGCATTTTTAGAAAAGCACTAGCATTTCGTTTTTTTCCGTTCGGAAGCTGAGTGACAAACTGATACAATCTTTGTTGCTCCGGATCATCCACATTAAGAACGAGCGACACCTTTTTTAATGCCATCTTTTGATCTCCTTTCTAATTTGATTAACAATGCTTTGCCCTCAGAGGTTAAAAAGATTTTTCCTGCCTCATGAGCTTTTAAAAACACCTTGATTTTATTGGATTTCATACCGATTTCCCCTTTCATTCTGAACTGGATTTCGCTTACTTGATAAATACATATGATTGGTTGGTCATCATATATGACTAAAATTTGGTCATATATGATAAAAAAATGACCGCCTACTTATTTGGCGGCCATATCTCATATACGGTTTTGTTAAGGGCGTCAGCAATTTTGTATGCATTGCTTAAGGATGGATCTGTTCCCCTTATGTATGAATGTAAAGTATTTCGATTAATTTCTGTTTTTTGCGCAAGCCAAGTCACTGGCCGCCCATCAAGAAACTCTTTTATATTGTTTTGCAAAAGTGATCACCTCATAATCACTTTCGCTTGTTTCTTTGTCGAATCCTTTATCTAAAATTGTCGCATTAAAAAAACCGCCATTATGAGGCGGATTGATCAATTAACCGTAATGTTCTTGGTAGTCCTTCTTCCCAGGTAATTAATCCTTTCTTACGCAATTGTTCAAGATGGCGATGTACCGTACTCGTTGAACGCAACCCGGAAAGATTACATATTTCTCGAACAGTTGGTGGAAAACTGTATTCCCTAATGTAGTTAGTTATTAAATCAAGAATTTCTTGTTGCCGTTTACTTATCTTACGCAATTGAACCTCTCCCTTTTTTCTGTAATTGACCCCTAAGATATTTTCTAACTTAAATGTCCTAGTTCTTCGTCGAAGATGACAGTATGCTTTTATCGTGGATCCTGAAATCGACTGGATAGAAATTGTGCGTTGTGTGATGACGCCCGAATCAGACATATAAATAATTTCAACTGGCATACCAGCTACTCTGCATTTTTCCAAAAAACTAAGCATAATGTCATCCTCCTCTATACTCATTATACCGAACGTATGTTTTAATTTCCAGTATAAATCGAACGTTTATTCGTATATAATATAGTCCGAAAGGAGATGATTTTATGCCGAATAAATTGACACCGGGCTATAACTTGATGTGGGAATCAAGCCGGATGATGTTACCGGAGCATAGAGAAATGCTCATATGGCAGAAGGAAGAAATGAAAAAAGTTGAAAAGCCGGTTATTGATGAACAAAGGCTACGGGAATTTGAGGAAATCATTCTTGAAGCGATGGAGTTTACATACATATTGAAATTTACATATTATAGATGCGGATTTTATGAGGAATTGCAAGGATATATAACCCGGATCAAAAGTTATGACCAAGAATTATGGATCGTGGATAAAGATGATGAAGTGCACAAGTTAAGGATTTCAGATGTTGTTGATATTCAAGTGATCGGTAGCATGCCTCGATTATAAAAAGTTGGTCTCGGAAGGCAAGATTTTTATAAAATAAAAACCCGATCTGTTTTTAGATCGGGTCAAATATCATAAGTTAAAGCATCCAACTAGGATGCCCCCACGGAACGGAGCACAAAACAGTACTCTTACTAAAAAATAGCAATTCCGCAAGTCGGACAGTCGTTTAAAAACGCTGTAACCATATGATACATTATTTATTGTCCCCTGTAAAGCATTTAATTATACTGTACTCCATCTGGAAGTCTTAATGATGTGTACCCTTTTTTAAGGAGCCTTTGAAGATTAGGTTTTCCATTAAGTATTTGACACTTAGTATTTGCTAATAAGTCGGCGGCCTGTATAAGGTAGTTAGTTTTTGAATCCTTATAAAAAACACGAAAATCGCATTGGAAAGATGTTTTATGGTATTGTTGATGTGCATAATAATAATTATCTTCGTTAAAAATATTAAAAAGGTAATCCTGTAATGAGTCTTGTGCCGAATGTGCAATATTTTGATTATCGATATGAATTTCTATAAAAGTACATTTTTTGGGTATTTTTGAGTTATTTATTAATTGTTCGATCAATCTCTTTATTATATAGTTTTTATATCTGGTAACGTCTCTTTTTGAAGAAAAATTTATCCTAACTAATGTGGGAACTTTTACACATACAAAAATTTGATCACAGGAATAACTCGCCAGTTTCTTCAATAATCGTCTTCGTGTTGCTATGTTCATATCACAGGTTTTCAGCTCATTAGTAATGCCTTTTTGTTTTTTAATACTCTGGACAAGTTTTTTGTAAGAAGCATTTATTCCATGAAAGTCTTCTTCTTTAAGTAATAAACCACCATAAACAAAATAATCTCCTAATGGGTAATTCGGATGCAATTGCCCTGAGTCATCTAAGAATATATAATACTTCATCTTAACCCACCATTGTTTTATTTTTATCATACCATTAATTGTCTAAAATGTAACAGAGCAAAATATAAATAATTTTTAAAGCAACCTTATAAGTTTAGAGCTTACACATACACGAAATATTCGTTAAAATCCTTAAATTGGTTCAAATGTTATGGCCATAAATAGAGAAAGCTCACCTTTCGGCAGGTGAGCTTTTTCGTATCGGAAGTCCTACCCTCCATGTACTTTTTATTCTACGTTTGTTCAACTTTGTCCTCTTTTGTCGAAAAAAATTTTCGGAAAGTACTTTACATATAATTAATTACATGTTATTATTTATACAGATAGTGAAACGACAGGAGGAAATGAAGATGACTAAAAAAGTAATGGTTAGAGCTTGGGAGATCGCAAGAGCAGCAGTTGTGAAGTTTGGAGGAAGTGCAAAGGAGTATCTTACAGGAGCACTTAAAATGGCATGGGCACAAATCAAAAAAGCTAACCGTATTCACAAGATGGTCATCATCGGCAATAAAGATACTATGACTTACACAATCGAAAGATATATGGATTCTGAATGTGTTGAGGTGCAAGAAGAGTTAACAAAAATTGAATATGCTTCTGTATATAACAATTTTCTTAAACGCGGTGCAAAAATGGTTGATTTTTACCGTATTGAAAAAGGTATTAAAACATTTTTAGGAACAAAGGAGATTGCTTAATGCCAAAACGAGTAGACTCAAAGCGAATCGATCTAACCGGGCAACAGTTTGGTGAGTTAACCGTTGTTAAATTAAGCGATCAAAGGGGCACTAACAATACCCTTTTATGGGAATGCAAATGTAGCTGTGGTAAGATCGTTTATTTGCAAGGCTACAGCTTGTTGCACGGCCACTATAAAAGTTGTGGATGTAAACAGCCGATAAAGCGCGACAAAGGGGTAAAAAAGCATATTGAGCAAGACAAAGTAGATGGAACCAGGAAGACAGCACTAAAAGCCAAACTGCACAAAAAGAATAAAAGTGGCCACAAAGGTGTTATGTGGATGGAAAGCCGAAAAAAGTGGAAAGCATACATCGGCTTTAAAGGAAAACAAATTAATCTTGGTCATTTTGATGAAAAAGAAGATGCGATTGCCGCAAGAAAAGAAGCAGAAGAAAAATACTTTAAACCAATACTGGAGGAAAACGATGAACAATCAAGAAATTAAAAAATGGATAAAAAACAATCTTGTAATGCAAGAGGAGGCCCGACAAATTACCGGCCAATCTGTATCAGCTTTTAACCAGTCGGTAGCAACCGGAAAGATTATCCCTTTTATTGAGTTTGGTGAGAGCCGAAAAACGCGTCTTTATTTAAAAGCCGACCTGGAAGAATACGCCCGAAAGAAAAAAAGTGCCAAATAATTTCAGAATTTTATCATATAATACTTTACATGCAATTATTTATATGTTATATTATAAGTACAGCAGGGGATGACGCAAATTATTAAAATCTTAGGAGGAATGAACAATGAATTATAGAGAATTGGCAAAACAAATCATTGAAAACAATTACTTTGTTGTTGGTGTACGTGGAACTTACGAAGATGAACAATACAAAATCGGTGATGTTTGCCGTGAATCCTATGATTGGGATTTTGAAAATGATTGCTCTACATATTACACAACAGGAGAGACAGCAAACGGTACTTGCGCAACTCATGTTGATACGCAATATTTTGAAACAGAAGATGAAATATCGGAGTTAGCCCAAAGAATCGAAAAGACAATTAAACAAAATGCTTATTACGGAGAAGGACAGCAAGTTATAATCGCGGGTAATCAAACCAATAACGACGGCGCTTTTGACCCAGGTGAAATAAGAATCGTGGATGCTCGTGTTATAGCAATAGTTGATTAATTAAACTTGAAGAGAATGCCCACCTCATAAGAGGCGGGCTGTTTTTATTATTTCAGAACCTCAACATATTTCGAATTTGCGGTGATATAATTTCCTGATTTCAGCTTGTACATCTTCGAACCAGCAACGGTGAGTGTGTCAACTACGGTATATACATCACCTTTTTTAACAGTATCCTTCTTTGCATCCCAATTCGGTTTATTGTAGTACCACAAAGTAGATGCTTTCACACGAATACGGAATGTTTTCTTTTGGGCTTCTTTTACAACCGGTTTAGAGGCAGGCTTCGCCGATCCAGAAATAATCTCAGATACACGATTTTTAAACTTGCTAAACTGTGAGGTGTCAGACACCCACGGAGCTGGGCAATTTTTACCCGTAATGTCGTAGTGTCGGTAGATGTCATTAGGATCTAGGCCGTATTTTTTCAAGAGTTGAGCAACCAATTGTGCTGTATTTTCAAACGTTTTTTCCGTAATTCTCCCTGCTCTATCAATGCACATTTCCACGCCGATCGCCGTTAAATTAGCGTTACCGTTTAACTTTGCAATATAGCACCGATTGTTATCGTGGGCGTGGTATGCAACTTCATCTTCTGGCATAATGAGCCTTGCTTCATCATCATCCACAAAATAGTGGGCTGACGCATAACGCTGATCGGCAATACACGTTCCGTTGAAATAATCTCGCTCATTCTTTGCTGATGCGCCGGGCGTTGCTGTATAATGCATCACAATCGCTTTTGTAGCAGAACGCTTCATACCAGGCCTTGTGTATTGATTTATCTTTACATAATCAGCGATAACATTAAAACTCATTTTTCATCGACTCCTTTTCAAATAAAATTAAAAAGAGCAACGATTACTCGCTGCCCTTATTTCGTTAATCCTTCACGTTTCAAGACTTCTTTTTGACGTTTTCCTTTCGCAGTAATGTAATTGTTTTTAAACCAAGCGACAGCAGCTGAAACAAACGTAAACACCGCGGAGAGAATCGCTGTTTGCTCCTCTGCTGTGCCTGGGATTTTGTAGAGTCCGAACCCCACTAAAAATTGATTGATTAACGCAATTGCCAATACGATTGTTCTGATGATAGTGCCTTTGTCCATTTCATATCATCCTTTCCTTTATTTAAAATAGTGCTCAACTATCAGTTGAATAACGGCCCATAGCCCAGACGCGCCCAGCAAAAGTTGAATGACTTTGACCTTCGTTTCACGTTTATGGTCAAACAATTGCCTTTTCATTTCTATCTTCGCTTTATCGATATCCTGATCATGGTTGATCATCGAGCGAAGAAGATCGCGGGTTTCCTTCCCCTCTTGCATAAGCGTGTTTTCAAAGCGAAGCTGGTTGTTTTCAAAATTCGCCATTCTGTTATTTAAACTTTGCATTTGCCCTTCAAGGCCGCGAATCCTAACCTCATGATCTTTCCAAATCTCCATGTCGTTGCCCTCCAATCTCTTGACCCCCTATCTATCTATTAGTTCCATTAAAAAAGGAGAGCCGAAGCCCTCCTGAAGACATAAAAAAAACGCCTTACGCAGCGTAGTCCTCATTAGTAATTTTTTTATAATCAGCAGCCGTGATCCAACCAGCCTTCACAAATTCTTTGACATCGTTTTTATCATAAAGTTTTTCGTCAAAGTAACCTTTAATCCAATTCACCCACATGTCGCTCCCTCCTAATTAATTCCGTTTCGCGCGAGCAAAAGCATAAGCGTCGAATTTTGGATTTTCACATCTGCCAGATGTTGATCCCGTTCTTTGATTTGTTTCTGCAATTCGTTGTTTTGCTTAACCAGCTGCAGCATGATATTCGCGTTTTGCTGTTTGATCGTTTCGATGTTTTGTTGAGCTTCAAGCAACGGATTTTTTGGCAGCTCAATCACATCGCCATCCGTTTCATCAAGAAACGGTGTTTTCACCACATGAGAAACGGTTTGCCCGTCACGGGTATATTCTGTGATCAGGTACTCACCTTCGGAGTATTGTTTTAAAATTTTTAACATTATCCTAATCCTCCTGATAAGGTTGCTATAAATGTGGGGTTTGGCGAATTATAGAAGAATCCAGCGCTTGCACTCCACACCACCCGTAAACTGTTTTTAAAGAACAAGCGGTTAGCAATGTTTCCTGTGATTCCTTTCTCACCCGTTCCCAATGAACCTACATCGTTAAATTGTAATGGCAACGATGTTAAATCGGTGGTTGAAGACTCCCCTAAAACTAACCGAATGACCCGGTTTCCCTGTACATCAATACTATCCGTTTTGACTAGTTTAAGGATGATTATTTCGTCTAAAATTAATTGCATTTCGTAATTTAGGTTTGCACGGTCACCACACTTTAGTTCCAACCATACTCTTTCTAAAAAACCTGATCCTCGAATGTTGATTAAGTCAGCCGAGGGATAATTGGTACTTTGAATTAATACAGGTGATTGAACACGTCGATAAAAACTACTATATTTACTCCAATCTGTTCCGCCACTTACTGGCTTCAACCGTTGAATCCCCATTAAGCCACCTCCACCCCGGAAAGATAAACGGTAACTGCACTTGCCGTTCCTTGCAATCCTTGAATGGTATCTCCTGCTTCAAGAACAGCGGACAAATCAATTACAACCGTATCATTTGCGGAAACAGTATACGAAGAAATAACTTTGTTCGCTGCTCCTGCAGTTCCTCCGCTCGGCACAAAATGGAGGGTAATCGTCGCATCCGCTCCGGTGGTATTCGTTAACACAACATTTTTCACGATGCTTTTCGTGTTCGCCGGAACGGTATATAACGTAGAAGCTGCAGTCCCGGGCTGACCGATATATAATCGTTTTGGAGTATTCGGCATTGGTCACACTCCCATCCATGAAAGAATTTCTAAATCGTTTTTTAAGGTGTTTGCGTAGTTCTTCGCATTTGTTTCGGCGGTGTCGGCTTTCGCTTGTGAATCGGCTTGAATATCAGTAAAGTGCTTTCCATCTACTTTGTCAGCGTCTAACCCACTTCCAGAACCACCGTTTCCTGCATGCCATATTTTCCATAAAGATGTGCCATCATTACTTTCCACTTGCGGGTCTGTATTATTAGAATGTCTACGTAAAACTAACCCTGTACCGACTTTTTTGTATACTCTCGCTCCGCCAAAGAAGGTTACACCTTCACCGTCATCAGCAAAATTAAGCTCTCCTGTCATCGTCCCGCCAGAACGTGGAACAGAAGCGTTTTTGGCGTTAGCTTCTGCAGTATCTGCTTTCGCTTGGGCTCCTGCATCTGTTTCTATTGTCTCCCAAGATAACCACACATCACTGTTATATAAAGCATGTCGATACTTTATTTTGTCGTTGTTGTTGTATGGGTAGAAAAACATCGTACATGCCATGTTATTGTATCCCTTGAAAACAACAACGGTTCCATATTGTCGTGGAAATCCTAATATATTGGATGAATCGTTGACAAAAAACATAGTCACACCTGTCGGAAAAGCAGAAGGTAAATCACTTGCACTTTTAAAGTTTTGTTGCCGATTAAAATTAATTCCATCTGGAAGAGTCAGCATCCCTGTCTTCGTCACGTTTCCTGACAATGGTACACTGGCGTTTTTAGCATTTGTTTCCGCCTGATTCGCCTTTGCCTGCGCTCCTACTGTTGTCTCTAGCTGTACCCACGATGTCCATGTCCCATTATCATTAATTCTTTGGTATGTCCTATCTCCCACAGTAGCAGTTCTTGTCGCAATTTGAAGCTTGTAAGTTGAAGAATACTTTATATTGATGACATAGAATGTACTTACTGTCCCATCAGGACTGTTTGCTAAAGTACCTCCTCTATAAAATCCTGTAACATCTAAGTTATTTAGATCCGTATTGGAAATATCTTTTGCAACATCTCCCAAGCCATAACTTTTAGTCCAGTTGATTGCATCGGCTTCTGCTTGATCTGCTTTTGCTTGAGCTCCGCTAGGTGTCTCTGCTCCAACATCAGATGCGCTTAAAACCACAGAACCGGTCTTTCCATTGACAGATGAAACTGGCACAGTAGCTGCAATCGTGACTTTGTCGTTCGTGGCGTCTGGTGTAATGGATACATTAGAGCCCGCTACTAACTCCAATGTATCCGTTTTACTATCCGCATCAACGGTAGTAGTGCCAACTTTGATAGATGTAAAAGCGTTCTGGTTGACTTCAGCCCCGGCGGCAATATTGTCAAGTTTCGTTTTATCGGATGCGGACATGAAACCATTGGCTGTTTGTGTAGCTGCCGCGTGTGCAGAACCGCCAGATCCTACGTGAGAAGAGGGAGCCGCGTCAGTAATGCCGTAACCTGACAGAGTGGTAGGCTTCCCGGTTAGCTCACTAAAATCAACATTTCCCCAGGATACACTTCCGGCTGTGTTACCGGCTTTTAAAACTTTTTTATCGTTCGTCGTTCCCGTGGCCGGAACATGCAAATTTCCATCCCCCGTAGGATGCACATATTTATTTGCACCCGCTTCAATTCCGTCTAATTTTGATTTATCGGTATTTGACATAAAACCGGCCGTGGTCGATGTGGCGTTCACATGTGTATGGTTGGCCGGGGCTGCAGCGTTCCATTTATCCTTGTCAGCTTGCGTAACATGGCGGACTGCATCAGTATTATGTGAATCGAATTCGGTTTTCGTCGCCTGCTTTACATTGTCTACATTCCCTAGTCCTACTTGGGCTTTAGTTACAGAATGAGGGTTGTTTTTATCATTAATATGGCTTGTAAGATTGGCTTGAACGGTGTTGACAAAAGCGTCAATCTCTTCTTTTGTGTATCCCTTTTCCTGTAACTCCTTCAGCGCGTTATAGACTGTGTAAAAAAACCAGTTAAAATAATCAGCCGGGGGTTTTTGGTTCGCTTCCCATCCGTTGTCTTTCAAACTTTGTGGCGGGGACGTCCCGGGCTTATTCCACGTAGGCAATTCTTTTGAAAACGGCATGTTATCAACCTCCTTCTACTTAAATTGGCAGCTGGTACTCGTCTGCAGGTAAAAAGATGCCGCTTAATGTTCCCCCAGTTGCACTGGAATTATCTGCAAAGCCGAACTCGCTTGCCTCGATTGAATTACCACTTGCAAAGGAAAATGTACCTTCAAGGTTTACGCGGTCGACACGAACACCAACCGCTACAGCTTTTTCAACGATCTGAACAAACTGACCAGGCGAAAGACCGACTCGGTTTAATGCGTCTAATGGTGCCTTCTTAACGACAATTGTAGCTGGCTCGTTTTCCCCAGTCTCTTTCAACGAAAAAACATTAATATCCGAAGGTTTACAATCGAGCGTGATAGCCAGTACTTCAATAATTTTGTTGATTGTTCCGTCTGACTGATTAAGCGCCTCTTTACCGCGTATCAAAACCCGGTAGATTTCATCTGTGGCTTTTCCTCTTGGTTGATCAACGTTTTCACCGGCTAAATCTAACGTTGTACCCTCAGCCTTATTGATGTCTCGCCATTGTTCGATTTTTATGAGAGTAGTTTTCAGCTGCTCAATCTCGTTATCTACTATTGAGAGAAGTTTTCCGATATTGGAATTCGGATCTTTTTTAAGATTATCTGTCAGTTTCGAAAGCCAGTCTGTAATCATGTGACGGTCACCTCAATCAGATCAATGCCTGTTTTTGCGACCTCAAACGGATCGATACGAATATTGGTAGACATCAGTTGGCTACCGTCTCGACCGATAACTAATGAAACATCGTCAATCCCTTCAACCGCGGAAAAAATCGGTTCGAACAACTGCGAATAAATTACATCTTGTCCCATTTTCAAACCGAACCATAAGGTTCCTTCGAAGTCAGTTCCTCCAATATATTGAATAAGACTGTCTTTTATCCTTTGAATACCGTCAGCGGGAAAAGAAGCATTGGTTTGGATTTGTAGCTGAAGCCTAATACTCGTTTCCGATGCATAATCAAAACGCACTTCATGCTCTGTGCCGCTTATATCTTCAACCATGACGACCTGTTGCCCGACAGTCTCAATACCTCCAGCCACAGAATCAAAAATCGTTTCAGCAATTGTCTGCCTATCTCCACCAAGAACATAGACATGAACGGATTTGCCTGGGTTTCCATATTGATCCGGATCCTTTTTGTTATTTACGACAACATTATAGGAAATGACACCAGGCGTTTGACCTAAAGCCGATAAAATGGCCGGTGATGTGGCCTTTCCACCTGTGGAGGTTGATTTTTTTAACCTCTGTCGAAATTCAACATCCGTTTCCTCATCGCGCCCACCTGTTGCTGGCTCGAGATTGGTCACGCTAGTGATTTCCTCCATTGGTTCTGCTTGAACGGTTATGGTATTAGTTCCTACATTTGTGTGAATGCCTTTTTCAACAGAAACCGCTTTTCCGGTTCCGGTTCCGTTAGCATCAAGGGTGACATCTTCCGTCAAGAAAAAATAAATATCGTTAGTTGTGCAAAAGGTCGTTTGTTCTGGAATAACAACGCCTGGCTGCCCAGTAAATTTTAGCGTAACCGTTGATGAGGCGGCAGGCTCTTTAAAAATACCCTTGTTGCCAGCCAAATTCTGAAGAGCAACTCCTTCTGCCTTGCTGATAAAACCTGAATTGTACACTTTTTCGGCTAATTCCCACACCCCAGCAAGAAACCAAGCAAATAGACGAAGAATAAGACCGAGAGGACTTCTTGGTGTGGTGTTGATGTTTTGACCGAATAGTTCTTTTGTTTTATTTTCCATGTCATCGAGAAGGTCAGTATACGTCTTTTTTTGAAAGCCATATTTGTCAAGCATTAAAATCTACCCCCTCGATCATTAAAGCATCACTATCAGCTTTTCGGAGTTTCAAAGAAACGCTCCTAATACGATCTTTCCTATCATCCGCAAAAGTAACATCTTCAACAGAAGCAATACGCTCCTCCTGAGAGATAGCCTCAATAATATCATCCCTTGCTTCTTCTTGATTGGCCGCTTTACCAAGAAGATTATCAAGAAAAACACCATGTTCCTCTTCAAGGAAAAACTCGCCCTTACGTGTCTGCAGTACTGACAGAACCGATTGGACGAGCTCTTCATCACCTTCTATCATCACTAATTCCCCATTTTCAATGGCAAGGTCACCGTCTTTCAATTTCGGAGAAATCAAAAAAACACCCCCAGAACTACCGCATCCATAATAGAATGAGTCCTTAAATACTGCGGATCGAACGGTTTAGAGTCGTTTAAATGATCCATTGCACGTTCCGCAAAACCAACAAAAACCACATCACCACTTTGAAGAATGGGCGAAAATGTTTTTATAATTCCATCGACTTTATAGCGATGACCGAGCACCGGTGCACCTTGAATAAGAGGATATTTTTCTACATTTCCCTCTTCATCACGAGACATAAAAAGGATTTCAATGTCGGCCGTGCGTTTAGTTTCATTAAAAGAAACAACCCTCGCCGGAGCCAGAGTATGAATGCTTAGTTTGATATTTCTTGCAAGTTGCTCATAAAAACTTGTGTCATTCGCCATTAAATCACCTGCATTTCTGTGCGGAAATCGTTACCGTTACAAATATGCTTACCTTTCTTGACACGATACTTCCCATTAGCCGTTTTCGACTTTATTTCAATAATAGATGCTGTGGTTACACGATGCTGAAGTAAAGACTTCACGTTGTATCCCTTTACTCCTTCTTCCTCAAACGTTTCTGGCGACTCAATAAGTCCAGTACTTTCTTCCAATCGAAAACGTTCGTCCGTTCCTGCTTTTATAGAACGGATCGTCATACCACCACGGCGCCAGTATAATGAGGCACCGCAATCCTTTACGACTTCAACCAGGTTATTCATGATGTTTCCAGTTACTGAATAACCCTTTTTGTAAGTGACATTTTTAGGCAGCTTTAATTCAAGCAAGCGAATCCCAAGTACTTGTACTAATCGTTTTATAATTACATCGGCTTTCGTCCCGGGCTTAAACGTGATCGGCTTCGCTGTTTTTTTCTTGGAATAATCCTGACCTTCAAGTAACGTAATTGTCGTGATCTTATCAACGCCATTTCGGTTAGTATAAACGCTAGTGATCTTGCCTTGAGTTAAAACACCGTAATCAGAGCGATAACCGGCTTGTAAAATAAGGGAAGCTCCTTTTGAAATTCGGCTGATCGAAGTAGTAGACAAGTTGAAAATGCTTATCGTTGATTGATTCGGCTTCTCGTCGTCATCAAATGGAACCTCAAATTCGATATGAAGATCATCACCAGAAAAATCCGTTTTGTATTTTTCGCTTTGTACATGCACTTTCACAACTCGCCCGAATAATAGTTTATCATCCATCGTTATCATCCTCCGGCGGTGCATCATCAACAAAGAGGAAAACAGTATTCATGAAATTGTCAAACGTGATTCGTATCTCCTTCCCGGACTCGTCTAACGGAATAAGCGTAGGAGCCGGGATTCGTTCGTCAACGATATCTGACCACAAAGGAACACCGATCACTATTTTTTCTCCTAGAACAATCGGATTCATATTCATGTCATATAAATCAACCGTGAAAAAATCAAATGTCTTGTTGTAATCGAACCCGAGAATAAATGTTTCGTCAGCAAGATCTATTTCAAATTGCTCAGGCAGAGAATCTTTTTCAACTGGAATGTATTCGCGGATAAGAACCACCTCATTTCACGCGAAGCTTTTTGCCAATAGGGATTTTTGTATCAGGGTACTTATTCCATTTCCGAAGCTGAGAAATGGAAGTTCCGTATTTCTTTGATAACCCCCAATACGTATCCCCTTTTTTTGTAACATGATAAACTGCAGTCTTTTTAGGTGTTGGTTTCTTACTATTGTTTGTCGGCTTTTTCTTACCGCTATTTTTGATTTTGACCCACGAGTTTTTTGCAATACGCACCGTTTGCAGTTTAATAGAAATAGCCGAACCATTGGTGATGCTAGAATCGACATTTCCGTCAATGCTTAAAATGATGACATTTTTTGCAATGTTTCGACCGATATAAGTCATGATCGTTCCTTTTTTCATTTCTTGCTTAAGGAATTCTTTATCTTTTTTAAAGTTTTCACCAATAATAAAACCGGAGAGCGTCAACTCATCCGGCTTTTCTTGAACATGATCGGTGAAAGGGATACCTTTCTCAACAGGATAGGAGGTAGCATCAACAGAACTGTTGTCACCTTCAGATTCGATAAACAGCTTCACTTTACCCAGTTTTGCCAATCAGAGCACCTCCCCTGTGTTGAATTGCGAAAGTAATTTTTTGTAATGGTCGTCTAACATCTTTTGGAACTCTTGTTTTAACCCGTGAGCTGTTTTCGGATCGACATTCCCTTCGACTTTAATCTCAACTTGCGGGTTATAGGTGATTGAGACTGATCGGTTTCCGTTTGCGCCACCAGTAGAAGATGAGTAGACACTACCAGAACCTCTCCCACCTCTGTCTGGTGAATAGCCCAACTCTGTATTCGCCTGTTCCAAAAGTCCAAGAGCTCGTTTCCTTTTGCTTGGCTGTGTCGGGATGATGAACTCTTTCCAACCGTTTTCGGCAAGCGTGGCCCACTGTGGCTTTGTTGCGATGCCTCCATTGGCATAACCTCGATAAGGGCCTCCATGAGCCATCGACCGAATGCCAGGCGTATTAAAGACGGTTCCGTAACGAGCTTTGATGTAACGGATAGCAGCTACCGCGTTATGCACTGGATTCCAAATATCATTCATGCCAGGCAATTTGTACGCTTCAAAAGTTGGCGGAATGGTCTGCATCAGACCCCGGGAAGCTATGCCACGTTTGGCGTTTATATCCCAACCGTTGTATGCTCGTGGATTGCCGCCGGATTCTTTCATGGCAATCGTGACTAAAGGCTGAAACCACGAATCGGGTACGCCGGTCGCCGCCATTGCCGCCCGGATCCATTGCGCGACATTTCCAGATGGTTTGCTACCGCTGAACATACCGCCGAGATCAGCCATTTTCTTTTTAACGTAGCCGATAGCTTTATCTTTTAGCATGTTGATTGCACCGACACCCATTGTTCCAAAAGCACCGGACATTTTCGGGAATCCAACGCCCATTTTTTTAAAAACCAACTTCATTAGCTTTGTGGGGTTCGACATGTAATTCCAAACATCAATGCCCAAATCCTTAACTTTTCCGGCCACTTTTTTCGTGCCATCCCATGCGGCACCGGCTGCATGCTTTGTTCCATCCCACGCCTTTCTACCAAGGTTTTTCGTTCCTTGCCATGTATCTTTCAAAAAGTTTCCTACACCATTGGCGTAGCCGGGATAGCCAGCCTTTAATAGGCGCTCCGTTTCCTTATTCGTTAAGACAGAAGCACCACGCGGGAGATTCAACATCATTTTTTTGTTGGCTAAAAAGACTTGACCGTTAGCATTAATAAGCTCACGTCCGCGCTCGCCGACGATCGCCGGACCGCCTGGGTGAAAATCTGTTCCTTTTGCGTACTGCGGCGGATCCCATTTTGGAATCCTTTTATCAACGCCGATCTTACCTAGCACCCAGTTGATACCGCCTGTTACTCCGTTGACCCCCTGAGCAAGCCCGCCGATGAGAGCATTTGCTAAATGTTTGACCCCCGACATTGCTTTCCCGGCCATATTTTTGATACCTTGACCTATTTTTCCAGGAAGTGCCTTCGCTGCGTCAACAATAGCAGTAAATCGATCTTTCACGGCATCTTTAATATTATTGAACATATTAACCGTAAAATTTTTCGCAGTAGTCCAGGCTGATTTCACACCTGAAACAATACGAGTGATCAATCCAGAAAGACCGCCCCGCAGTGTGTTCCAGATTCCAAGAGCAGCATTTTTCAGCCCAGTAAAAATGGAGGTAGAAGCACTCTTCATACCAGAAAAACCTTTGACAAGGAAGTTCCAGATGGCTCTTACTCCGCCCATGAATAGGGACTTTAAGCCACCCCATAATGCGACAAAAACGTTCTTGAAACCAATAACGAAAGCTTTCCCGGCTCCGAGTACTTTCCCGAACATGTTCAATTGGATAAAATTCCAAATAAATTGTATGGCTCCGGAAAAGAGTTGTTTAATGCCCTGCCACATTTTCGAAAAGTTCCCAGTGAACAGCCCAGAAAATATTTTTACTAGGCCCATAATAATATTAAGAGCGCCGTTTATAACACCTTTAATGTTGCCCCATACAGATTTGATAAGTGCTAAGACAAGAGGCCAGATGAATTTCATGATTGACCAAACTACATTCATCACAGTCTTGATGACTGTACCAATTACGGACCAGACATTTTTTACAGATTGGAGTATCATAGCTCCGTTTTGAGACCAAAAAATAGCGATTCTTTGTATGATCGACTGTACAAATGACCAAATCGATGTTAAACCTGCAACCATCGCTGATTTTATAGAGGTAACCGTTGAAATAACGGTTCTGATCGTTTCCGGACTAAGGCCGAGAGAAGTTAGTATACTTGCGCCTTTTCCCACGTTTCCGGTAAAAATCGCAAATACGCCCTTTGCTGCTTCTTTTACAAAGATAAATCCATTTTTAACAGAAGTGAGTACATTTCGGACAGTGATAGCAAATGACATTATCCCACGAATGGTTGCCGGATCCATACCGAGAGATGTAAGCATTGAAGCTCCGCCACCACTGTTGCCTTTTAACATTTGCCAAAATGCTTTGAATCCGGTAATGACATTCATGACGCCATTTCGGAAGGTTTCACTATGCTTCCAAGCAAGATAAAAGGCGGCGCCTACACCTACTACTGCTGCCGAAACCAGAAGAACAGTTCCCATCATAGCACCTAATCCGGTTACCAACGGGCCAATTAGCATCCAAACACTTGCGAATGCCGCCTGCATGCCAGCGAATAATCCAATTCCTACTGCGAGTGGAGCTAAGAGTAAAGTTACAGCCGGTATTAAAAGGAGAAATCCTTGAATTATTTTCGCTAAAACTGGATGCGCCTCATTAAATTTAATCGTTAGGTCTGCAATGTATTTGATAAATTTAAAAACAGGTACCATAACTGATGCGAAAACATCAACCATTGGCTGAAAAGCTTTTCTCATACTAGCTTGCATCTGATCGAATGCTTTCGCGTAACCGGGGACGCTGTCGCGGGCAGCCTTATGCAGACCGTGATAAAACAGGGCACCTGCAGCAAGAGCAGCAATCGCAACCATTTGATACCGCATGGTTCCCTGGTTAATCATTCGCTGCATATCAAGTAATTCTTTCATTTTGGCATTAGGTCCTAATAGACGAAGAGCCAAAGCAGCAGCATTTCCGTTTCGGGCCATGCGTTCAAGTCCGGCAGTGACAGCCAATAACGGCTTATTAACTTTTAATAAAGAGCTGCCAACCCTATCATAACTCGATGCTATCTTATCCGATTGACCACTCATGGCTGACATTGTGGCAACTGTTTGAATGAGACTTTGCCGAGTAGAAAGATTGTTATTAATCATCTGATCAGAAATCTTTTTGTGCTGTTTCCCGAGTCTTTGGATTTCGGCAATAAAGTCATCGGTGGTACCAGTGTAATGACCCATTTGAGCCCCAAGCCTTCGCATATCATTTTTGACAAGCAATAAATCTTTCCTATGCTTCATCAATTCGTTGTGATTCTTAATTAGTGATTTCCTCATCTCGTCGCTCATACTGGACCAATCTGCGGCCAGATGTGCTGCACTCATACCGGATGTTCGCGCTAATTTACGAATCAAATCACTTTGACGGCTTACCTGCTTATTAAAAGCCTGGGACTCTTTGATCATTCCTTGTGTGGCAGATTTAAAGGTGGAAGTCATTTTGTTTACTTCACTTCCGACCCCCATTGCTTGACGCTTGAACTTATTTATTTCACGGTTAACTTCAACTAAAGGAGAGGTATCCGTATACAGCCCGATATCGACCGTCATGTTCCGAAGTTGCTCCATTTTCCCCCTCCTTTCCTGATTATTTTTTGCTACCTTTCTTCATGGCCTTTTCTTCTTGCTCGGCCTTAATGTCCATGGCAATATTAGCCTTCATAAGCTGGCGTTTCGACATGCGGGTAGCTTCTGTGTAAGAAACCACTTTATGAACAATCGGGCGCCAAAACCACCACTCGTTTTTTACTTCTGTCCGGAGCTTCGCCGAATCATCCGAACTATTTTCCTGTTCTAAGAAAGCTCATAGTTTCTTGGAAAACCTCTTCAAAACCGTCATGCTCATCGAAATATTCCCAGCTTACTTTTGGATCAACAATAACGTGTTTAAATAATTCTTCAGCTAGTTTTTCGTTAGAAGGGACGCCGTTTTCCGTCATGATTCTATCTTGGATTCTGATAAATTCTCGTGTACCGGGATGTTGCAAAATATATTCTTGTCCTTCAACAGTAATAGTCTTTTGTGTTCCGATTTTAGGCATTTTAAAAATCTCTCCTTTGTAGTGTAAATATAAAGAAGCAGCCCGGTTGGACTGCCTCGTATGATTGTTTTTCTTTTTAGAAAGAGCCATCTATATCACTCTTCGGTATAGTCAAAAACTTGGAACTCAAATTCCCGGGAACTCGCCTCATCAGAGAACTCTTTTCCTGGTGATTTCTTAATTCTTGCCTGCGTTCCGCCAGCTTTTTCTTTTTGCGTTCCATCGTTGTAATTCACCCAAACGGGAAACGGTGTCTTTGATTTCGCCTTTTGCATCAAGTAAGCATATGAAGGCGACGTTTGCGAAAGGGTGATTGTAATAGTACCGAGAGGATTGTTCGTTTCAGAAACGATGACTTCCCCCAGCGCGCTGACTTTTGTTTGAAAAGACTCTTCGTCCTTCTCAGCTTTAATGAAAGTACCGTCATCAAAGCCGGTGATAAATCGTCCATCTACAACAACGGTTGCAAAATTGGCATTGTATGTTCCCATTGATTACCCCTCCTTAGTACATAATCTCGCCGGTAATGTATGCTTCATGCACGGCCCCCGCCAATTCAAAAGAAAAAGACAGGCCGTTATATACACGACCCGTTCTTTCCCCATCCGGAACCTCACTTCGAGACTTTGCTGAAACAGTGTATAGTGCATTTCCGTCTTCATCAGCAGCAATAATGCCGTTTGCGAATGCCTGCTTAAGAGTAGTTGTAACAGCCCCTTCAATCAGGCTAATACCCCGGCTGTCATATGGAACCTTAGGATTGTTTGTAAACACAGACTGAACATTGTTCTCCATGTTAACTTTGATCCAAGCCTTGCCGTGCATGACGTCAATGTATTCACCGCTGGCGACAATTCCCTCACTGGTTTGTGGAATACCGGCTTTGGTGACGTACGCAATTGCACCGTCTGCATGAATCGCAGCGAGTTCAGATGTGCTGACATTGATCGGAGTGATCCCATTCAATTTTTTAAATTTCCATGTGATGGAACCTACAGGCTGACTGCCCAATTCTCCAACAAGCGCCGCATCTGGATACTCCGTATCAATCGTGTGATAAAAAGGGATGCTTAAGTCATAAGCTTTTTGTTTGAACCCGTTTCGATCTGCAGCTGTCGAGACCTTCGCAACAAACATTTTGAAACCTTGACTTTGAATAAAATCTGCAACGGCAAGTTGCTCTGTCACAGTTGCATCTGCAGTAATGACAAAAAACCAGTCGTTGTCATAGTATTTCGGAAGGATTTCTGCAGGTGTTTTTCCTTCCGTTGTGGATGCGGAATCATACGTGGCAATAGAAATTTCTTTTGGGCGATGTTCCTGTGCAAAGATTGCCTGTGCCTTTTTGTAGGTGTTTGTGCTTTCGGCAAAATCAACTTTAACCGCATTGAGATCGCTATAATTTTTGATGGTACTGGCTCCGGTTTTTTTGGCTAAAATAAGTGGTTTGCCAAGTCCAACAAGGCCGGATGGTTTCCTAATATCTATTGTTACTTTCACATCCTGTAACGGCATGTCCTAACCTCCTATATTCACAGTTTCAATGGTTTCATTGATGTGGCGAACCTGTTCATCGGTCGCCCGGAAAATGACGTCGAAACCATGTTTGTATTCGTAATTGTCGATTAAAAAAGTAGTGCGGTTTTCAATGTTTCCGACACTAACAATTGCCATATTCCTGTCCTGGATAAATTCTTGGCCCAAAAATAAAAACCACTGATGAACTTTGTGAGCCAGTTCAATCGTGGTTTCGTTGTCAACAGCAAAAATATTAAAAGATATAGTAAACCTGTATTGCTCCGTTCGTTTTTCAGTTCCGTCGGGAGATTGCGTTATTGATCCCTTCCCCCGGTCTTTAATGAAAGGTGAAGTAATATTATAGACTCCGTACGGCAACGGCGGCTGCGGGGCGGTCGTATTGGCTTTGACAATTTGCAAACCAGTGTCCCTCTTAATTTGGGCAATAATCTCTTTAATTGCCAGCAGATTCATTGCCCGCCCACCTCGCATAATAAATAAAGACATCCGCATAATCACTGTAGTCCTTGAAATTCTGAATCGTGTACGGGATGCCTTTGTATTCGATTTTTTGTCCGATTTTTAACGGTTGTGTCGTGTAAATCTTCCGGTCCTTTTCGGAATAAGTGCCGGCTTCAGCGTACCTTAGGTCGTCTTCGGAAAGAGGAAGGATGATTCCGACCATGTTAACAGAAACTTTGCTGCCCGGGATCCAGTCGCCGTTATCCGCCCAGCGCCCTTCTGATTCCTCACATGCAACAAAAGGAACTTGAAATTCCTCTACAAAATCGGCAAATTCGAATGGTTTCATTCAACCACCTCTAATCCACTTGATGGCGAATTGAGCCTACTAAATGTCCTGTATCCATTAACGGATTTGATGAACCTTTTACAGCTTGTGTAGCAGCACTATTCGGCGGTTCCGAAATTGAGCGCAACTTCTTCTGAATGAGACCAGCAAATTCCATGCCAATCATATTAGCGAAAACATCTGGATCGATTCCGCCAGAAATTACATCGTCGATCATCGACTCTATTTTTTTTGAAATATAGTCAATATTTTCGTCATATCCGGAGCGCAAAAAAGACCGTTCCGGAATAGTGACGGACTTCAAGAGAACGAAAAGAACCTCGAAATCATTTTTGCCCTTAGGGATCGCAAGGACATTGGTGCCAGCTGGCCGGAACAAATCAGGGAAGTCGGATGCACGCTTTCCTTTTGCCTTTGGGCTGACAGGAACGGTCAAGAACTGGCCGTTTTTCGGTTTGATCGTCGTTCCAAACTCATGAACCCGGGCAATCATCACTATTTCAGAATCGTCAGAGCCGAACACACCAACCTTGATTCGCTTTTTGTTGAGCCTTTCCAGATTCCGAGTGAGTTGGTCCATATTGTTGGTATCTTTTATGGTCACGCCGGTTTTTCTTCTCATAGGAACCGCACCTTTCTATACGGCTTTAATAGGCGGTGAACCTCGTTCATGGTGCCGCCTTCGAAAAACGATTTGCTCATATCGCCGAGTGACTGGGAAGCAACGTTACTGTTTTCCTGGTATGCTTTAACCAACTTAGTAATAGCCTGCTTCACTCCGGATGGAAGAGCCATGTTTCCATTCTCATCTAAAAAATCTTGGCGGCAAAACGTTTTGGTGTAGTCGATGGCATCTTCTAAAGCAACGGATAAAAAGGCATCTTGGGAAGTATCAGACAAAGATATTTTAAGCCGCGTTTTCAGTTCATCTAGTTCCATTGATTTCACCTCTCGCATTCAAGTCCGAGATTAGGCATCATTTTTTCAAGATATTCCTCTCTTATTGAAAAAGGAATACGTTCATCTTTTAAGATTTCAATGAGACCGCCAACAAGATTTTTGAATATGTCCAAATCCTGTACGTTAATACTCATCTTAGCCATTTTTCAGCCTCTCTTTCTTCCAATCTTCAAACGTCATACTTTCAAGTTCCTTGGAATCGGGCTTCGTGACCTTTTCTACGGAATAAGTAAGGAAGCACCGGCAGTTGATATCCTCGCTAGCTATCCCAAACTTCCCCGGAGCCGGTCCCTCTCCGAGTTTACCCTTGAAATTCTGCTCAACTGGAATCTTTTTGCCGTTCAGCATACGATGATCGGCACTACCTTTAGCATCCTTCTTTCCAATGCCACGTCCGGGCCTAACACGCTCATCCTGCATGCTGTTCCATTCTTTCATCATGATTACGCCATTATTGTTTGCGTGAATGGCCGAATCGAGTTTGCTTGATTCCTTGACCCGGTGAGCCTCAGTCCTGACGATTCTCATTGCTTTGGTAGCGTCGCCTTCGAGAGCTCCTTTTAGACGAGTAGCCATAGATTTATAACTTTCGCCTTTAACAAGTCCCTGCGTGATCTCCTGCCTGATGGTATAAACAATCAAGGAGCGATTCCTTTCAAGCCTTTCGCTAAGTGTCAATCCGGAAATCGGGTTCTCGATCATTGCGGTGATGACATCAGCAGAAACAGCAGAATAGGCAAGTTTGCTGAGAGTGTCGGTTTCAACTGCCCATGCAGTGAGATAATAACCGTCTAAATACGACTCACCCAAAACGTCATATATTAGGGATTTCAGTTGTTTATAACGAGACCCTAGCAGTCTATCAATTTCCCTCATAAACTTCGTGAGACGATCATATTTCGCCATTTCCGAATAGGTTAAAACGCCGCCTGTTTCGTACTTCTCATAAAGTTTCGCAAGGGCCTGCCGGATCTCATTAAGCGTGACAGCATATTGCATAGCGATAGTACGTTCAGAACCCTTTACTCTTTTATTGACGATCCTTTCAATTTCTTCGGCCGACTTATTTAGATTTTTCATCTACATCACTTTTCTTTTTGGCTGCTGCTTTCGGCGCCTCTACTTCCTCGTAATAATCTTGCTTTAATAAGCGTTTACCATGTTCTTCATCTACCAGCCAGACATGACCAGTCTCTGTGTTTTTAACCCACATATCTCTACACCTCCTCATAAACAAAAATAAAAAGAGGGCTAATTTTACCCTCTGGATTATGCCGGACGTTTCGCGCTCAATACCGCTAATGCTTCTGGCCGTACAACCTTCGCTCCATAGAGATGGAGGCCTTTTAACGCATCAGCAAAGCGCTTTTCAGGGCGATATGCTTCGACCTGGTTAATTTGTTCTGCATAAGACCAGGCAATATTATGGCCAGCAATAATTTTGAAGTTTTCGTTGGCACCGGTTACTTTAGGCACATTGTTTGATTTCAGTACGTCAAAGCCAGCTGCACGACCGATCTGACCATTTAATAGGCGGGCGTCGGATGGGAGGTTTCCAGCTTTTACGAATCGATCATCTTTCAACATTAGTCCTTCATACCAAGGAGGAACGATAACGAATCGGCCTTCTTCAGGCACATTGGCCTCATCTAATTTCACGGACAAATCAACAAGATATTCGTAAGCATCCGTTTTTGCTGGCTGAACAGGAGTCGTATCGTCACCGATTTTATGCAAAGCATCCACATAGTGACTTGCGATGAATTGATCGGCAGCATTGCGTAGGGCGTAAGCCGCGTTCTGCATTGCCTGCCCCATCACTTTCGGATTTTGCTGAGCTTTATCAATGTCATCTACCTGGAAGTTGAAATACTTCGACTGTGTGATTTGAAGCGTGCGTGTTGCATCGGTCAACGTTTCAGGATCACTCATATTCGTGTTTTTTGTGTAATCCCCAATAGTCACATCGCCCACAGTATTGATCTTAACTGTATCTCCTGCATTTCGAATTCCCCCTTCGTAATCCCTGTTAATAATGGTCGGCTGCCCATAAACAAGCGATTTTTGTAAAGCTTGTAATAAACGGGCGCTCCAAATCGTAGGTATAAATGATTGTAAACTCATGTTTCTTTTCCCCTTTCTAAATAAGTAGTTCGAGTTATCCTTCGCTCGTTTTCATGAAACGGCCTCTTTTATCGCGTTTCACTGTTTTCTTATGCAGAGCGATGTGTGTGCTTCTGTCTAAAATTTCCAGATTAGAAATATCGTTATTTTGCTTATTTTCATCTTTATGGTGGACAATCTCATCCTCAGTTAGATACCTGCCGATATGACGTTCCATCACTAATCTGTGTTGCGGAACGTACCCTTTTGCCGGTTTAGAAGCAGGATGTTCGGGTGCGTATTCCATGATGTACCCGCACGAATGAATGTAAGTGCCGCCCTTCCAATTATAATGTTCACTGCCTTTAGCAACCTTTTTCTTGCGTGGTGATTTATATCCCCTACTGATTTCGATATCGTGTTTCTTGAACCAATATCGCATCGTTGAAATGCTACAATTCAAATGTCTCGCCACCGCACTCACAGAACCATGTTCTGCGTATAACCGCTCTAATGTTTGCTTATCCAATGCAGATACCCCCTTTTTGATATCTCCATTGTACCTTGCGAACATAGCAAAAACAACGGTCGGGATAAAGTTATTATGTTTTATCCTATTGTTTCCCTTGCAGGAATTTTTCAATTTGCTCCCAGTTTTTATTGATTTCTTCTGGGGTCATCTTTTCAATTGCTTCTTTTGTTAATGGCTGTCCCGGCGGCGATGGAGGGTTCGGATTGCGGCCACCCTCTTTAAATTTCGATTCCACAGCCTGTTGAACAGCAGCAGAAAACACTTCTTCAAACAAGCCGAGATTTTGAACAGTAGAGTCCTCATCTTGACCGATAAAAAAGTCTACAAGTTTTGTAGGCAACTGTTTTTCTGTAGCCACAGATAACGCTTTGTTACGCAACGATTCGCGTACTTTTTCCTGTTGAATCTTCTCTAATTGCTGTTGCATCTCTCTGATCTGTTTTTGTTCGGGTGTTTCCGGCGGAAAACGCTTTGCAATCTCTTCCTCCAATTTTTTTGGAAGAGTCTTTGTTTCGTAAGTTTTAATAGCATCTGTAACACGAGAGTCCGTAAGGGATTGCAACCATTTTTTTGCGTCTTGATTCTCGTTGACAAAAGCCTGTACAACGTCAAGAGTCAACGCGTTATTTTGCGAACTTGGCGGCTCTGGCGGTGTTGGATTACCTCCTTCTGCCGGGGGATTCCCCCCACCTCCATCTCCTGGTTCCGCGAAATATTGAAGATTTAATGGAAAACGGTACTTCGGTTTAAACAATTTCGGGATATGGTTTAAATCATTTTTGAGCATTAGAAAATTCCTCCTTGCCCTCTACAGTTGCCGTATAGCCCCTGTAAAGTTCAATTGTTATCGTGTTGTTCTTTATAGCGCCTGCAACACGGAAAAAGGCAATAAAAAAAGCCCCTCATGATGAGTAGCTAATCATTGTATACTGCATATTGAATGTCATTAATAATCGCCTGTGATAAGCCTAATTTTTCAAGAAAGCTGATCGTATTCGTGAATCCACAAATAAATTCGCCATTATTCAGCTTCACGCCCAATACTAATCCCTCAATCTGCCCATCATGATATAATTCTGTGAGCTTATGAATCATGGTGGAAACGGAATTGCTATTTAAAGTAACAATATCAGCCATTTATTACTTGATCTCCTTCTTCATTTTGTTGTTCATTAGGATTGTTGTTTCTTTCGTTTGGAATACGATCATTCATGAAATGATCTAAATTAATGCTTTCTTCCTTTTCCTGCTGCATTAAATCCATTTCATAATCCACATCGTCGATATAAGGAATTTGCGACAGTAACGTGCGATCTGAATGGATTCCTTTCATTTTTTGCGAATAGTCACCGATGTAAAGAAGGTCAATCGGCACGTTACGCTTGAACTCCCAAAAAATATCGAGATAATTCAAAGGGATATTTTTGCGGGCCCAGGCACTGCACAATACTTTGAATTGTTGGCGAAGGCCTTTACTAAACTTGAGCGCCTTTTTGCCGGCTTTGTTCTCAAGAGAAAGCATCTTCCACTTTCTACTCTCACCAGATTGGCTGCCACCACTAAATTTTTCATCGGTCATGTCAACAGAAGAAGAAAATTTATGAATGTTCTCGTTAAGTGTTTTCTTGTTGTTTTCTACAAAAGTGTCATTGATGTTTTTTGTAATGAAATCAACATCACCATTTTCGTCAACTTCGAAAGCCCCTGTTTGCTTTGCATTTTCAATCACTTCCGCATCCACGTCGGCCCCTTTAAATTTCATATAAGCATTTGCAAATGTTTCAATTTCGTTTACAGAATCGCTCATAATCTTGTCATAGGCATCGATCAGCGTTTCGGTCTTTTCGAAGTCCCCTTTTTCCTCATCATTGTTAGGAAAAAGAATAAGGGGAACGTTATCGAATAAATGTGGTCCGTCTTTTTCGCTTGTGTCTGGGACAAACTCATCACCATTTTGAATGTAGAACATGACATTTCTAATGTCATACCACTCTACCTTGATAATGTCCTCATCTTTCTCATTTTTAATGGTGTAATATCGAATTGCATTGGTGACGACCCCCTTGTTTTCGATAAAGACGGATTCCCACGGAAAGACGTTCATGATTCGTTCGTTGCCGTCGGTATCGATATACAAAAGGCGGGAAGCATAACCGCAAATGCTCATTAACTTTCCGAGTTCGCCGTCCAGGTCATCGACTGCATTTAATACAGTGAAATCGGACAGCTTGTTCTTGAAAACTTTAAATTGAGCATCAGTGTAATCGCGTTTATCAATCTGATAGCCAATGGGCTTTCCGAACAAATACCCTACGACCTGGTCGATGATATAACCTCGGTAATCATGAACCAATTTATTATTCGGCTTCTTCGGATCCTTAATGACTCGGCTTTGAATAGGGATGCCTTCACCGTCGTAACGGTTGAAAAGACCGATCATCTTGTCACGATGCGGCTTATGCCAGGCTAAAACTTTTTTTATAACATCGGGAATGGAACCTTTTACTTCTAATTGGATAGTCGATCGTTTCAATTTATCACCTCCTAGTAAAGTGATGGCACTGCGCGGGCTTTGTTTTTACCTGATAGCACAGTGTTCACAAAATAACGGTCACTGTCCATCTGGTGATCGTTCTGCTTAACCGGCTTATCCTCACCGCGTTCGGCCGCCTTTTCATCCCAAATATAAGAAGAAAATTCACGGAACGTTTCTTTACAACAATCGTTATATTTGATTTTTCCATCATTCAGCGCTGTTGCTACGTTCCGGATCCCATCAATGACATCGTTTTTAGCTTTAATTACCCTAAAATGATTTTTCTTCAACAAGGCAATAAAGGAAGCAGCGGACGGATCCACGATAATTCCCTTTATATCACTCAAGCCTTGAACAAATTCTTGAAGATCCTCTAAATATTCCTGGTCGGTTTTTTGTTTGCTTTTCTGCCGGCCATCGTAGTGATATTCTTTGACCTTATACCAGACGCCATCAAAAAGCCCCCACAAACCAAAGGTTGTCGGGTTTTGTGTACCGTAGTCTATACTAACGTAATATTTGGAATACGGTCTATCTTCCGTCTCAACAACATGCTTGTCTTTATCAAACATGTCATAAATAATACCTTCCGCAAGCACCCA
Source organism: Fictibacillus sp. Mic-4 (assembly GCF_049843615.1). NCBI lineage: Bacteria > Bacillati > Bacillota > Bacilli > Caryophanales > Fictibacillaceae > Fictibacillus > Fictibacillus sp. Mic-4. The sequence continues at coordinate 31,882 of NZ_JBBHZM010000025.1, forward strand.
CAGCCCCAGAATATAACGCTTAAAGAATACACCCGAATACATCCTGTAATAGCGTTGCTTAACCTTCTCGGAAAGGGATAGGTTATCATCCATCGTAAAATGAAGGTGCAGCGCGTTCTTTTCCTCTAATCTATCGAGCCATTCGAGCTTAAACCAATGATACGGCCCTGCTGGATTGCAGTTGAACCATAGCTTTGCACCATCTACAGAACAACGGGCAGTTGCCTGATTGACGAACGATTGCGGCATTAAGGCAGCTTCATCAAAAAACATGCCGGCAAGCGTTATCCCTTGGATTAAATCCTGAGAACTTTCATCCTTACCACCGAATAAATAAAAATAATTGGTATTCCCATTACGACTTATAGAAAGAAGATTGTCGGCTCGGTGATCTTTAACTTTGTACCCTCGGGTTTTCAGCATCTTTTTTAAGGGGCCGACGACATTACGGCGTAGGGCACCGATCGTCTTTCCGGACATCCCAAAGTTCTCGCCGTCAAACGTCTCCATCGCCCACATAACGAAAGACAAGGACATTACGACGGTTTTCCCCGCACGTACAGATCCGTCACAGATAATGGCATCTTTATCAGCATGCGGCGACCCGGGCATCCACCAGGTTAGAACTTTCTTTTGCTTTAGGGAAAATGGCTTAAATTTAAAAGGCGCGGAAAGTTTCTTAAGTAGTTTCGCCATCGTTCCACACCTCGGCTACTTCACTTTTTAAGGCATCCATAAATCCATCGTCACCAACTTCCTCATCGGACCCATTTACCTTAGTTTTCATGAGGGAAAGTTTTTCTTCCTCAATCTTACGCTTAAACTGATCCGGGAATAAATCGAAGTATTTGGAAAGCATTTCAAGAGCTTTCATTTTGTCAGCAAGTTTGATGGAAACGCCGTCTTTCCCTTGTTTAACCTCGGTTATAATTGTTCCGTCTATCATTGATGAATCCTTAAAATCGACATAATTGACTTCTTGATAAACTTGTTCGTCATTCTCGTCTTTAACCGGGCCATACATACCAATAACCGGAACTTCCCTTTTGCCGAAAATTACATAATCAGTAATGTCAGCAAAAGCAATCTTCACCCACTTTTGAAGCACGTCCATAGCATCTAGGAAGAGTTCATTGGTCATTGCTCCTTTAATACGTTTGATTTCATTTGAAACCTTAGGATTTCTTAATAACTGACTTCCTGTTACATGAGCACTATCAGCAGCGTACCCAGCTTTAATGGCCGATTGTGTAGCATTAAAGGATTTCACATAATACAAACAAAAAAGCCTTTGTTTCTCGGTCAATTTATCCGATTCCACAACAGGCTCTTTAATATATGGAGAACGTGCCTTTTTCGTAACCTTTTTATTTGGAGTACTCCGTATTTTTTTAGGTAGTACTCCGTTTAATTTTTCATTCCATTTATCTTTTGATTTCCAGGCACCAATTGTTTTTTCAGGAACACTTAATTGCTCGGCGATTGATCGATTTGTAATATCGCCATTATATTTTTTGAATATCTCAAAGGCTTCATCTCGTTTTGGATCGCGTTTTCGTGGCACTACATTTCACCCACCTCCGGCTCTTTATTTGTTTTGAGCATAAGAAAAAGCACACCACATATGTGTGCGCTTTACAAATTTAATTTATTTATTATAATCATATAGCTCAAAAGTTCTACATTCAGTAGGAGAGTTGCTACTATCAAATTTAGATATTAATTCGGTAAACTGCCTATTTGAATTAAAATAAGTTAATATTTTTATCATCTTTCCTCTATCTAATCCGGCTGCCTCAAATTCATCTTCTAAATCATAGTACCCAGTTACTTCCTTCAAGTCAGCTGGATCTTTCCAATATTTATTTAAAATATCTGCAGCTGCTCTTAATTCTTCTTTAGTGATAGGATCTAAGTCGGATATTTCCTCGTCGATTGCAGTTTCTATACCATTAAGCAATCCATAAATTCGCCCTTCGGAAACAGGACAATATCCATTTCTATTTTGAATGCGGTATATTTCTCCGAGTATTTTACCAAATAGAAATTTATCCATTATATTCTCACCCCCTCCTTCCCATCTACACAATTCGCCAAAAAGAGGAAAAATCCTTCACTGTAAAATTACATCTTCTTCATCTTCCATGAAAGTACACTTATCACACAAAATCCGAATACCTTCAATATGTGAAATTTCCAAAGCGTACCTTTTTTCCAACTCAGTTAATTCTGCACCACAGTGTCCGCATTTCATAAATTAATCCCCCCTTTCGGCATACATTTTTCGCCAAAAAAGGATAATATCCTGCAATTAAGTTTATTTTTTGTTTACTTTCTTTAGAGAAAACCGTTAAATTATTTACTCCTTATAGATAAAGACGGCAAAATAAAAACACCTACTGTTTAGGCGCTAATTCTTTCGTTGATTTGGACGGCGGCAAGTACCCGTCTATTCTATCATCAACAAAATTATCCAACATAAACTCGTAAATACCCACTTCTTTGTCAGCCTGTATTGAGTTTTTCGGATAATAATTTTGTTTTATTGTCACTTTAAGCTTTAAAATTTTTAAGCATTTAATAAGTTTTTGGACTTCTATTTCATTATAGGCATTCATTTTTACATATGAATTTTTTAATAAATACATCAAAGCCCAGTGAGCTTGAGAATGACTTGTTTCATGAAAGGGGATTTCTGAGTATCTTACCTTTGCAAAGTTTTCTGTTGAAATAAATTGATTTTTCGCCACTACAAATCACTCCAATTCCAATTCTTAGTCCGCCGTCATTACCTATAAGCAACAAATAAAAAACACCACAAATAATGTCGTGTCAAAAAGGATTATGATATTTTATGTCGAAAACACAATTATGGAAGAAGTAGTAAACAAAGAGAAAAAGAAGAAAGGCGGAAAATTTATTGTATACTTGTCACAATCAAGAAACCCTAATTACTGTTATACCAACCTCAAGACATGGACAACCTTATGATATTGCAAGGGTTGAGGCTATTTTCCAATTAGACCAACCAATCACGGAAAATGATCTTTTATTAGTTCCTGAAATGGAAAAAATCCCAAAAGATTTACTGGAAATGCTTAAGTTGAGTAAGGTTAATTTAGCACCGATGCCTGAGTCTTATGTAAATGAAGCTTTAAGCGATTTCGCACAAGAATCTGCTGATCCGAATCGAGATCGTGAAACATCAGAAGACGCAATGCTAGGTTTGGTAAGGAGATACCTAACTAAAATCAATCCTCAACAAATCGGTACAGATTACTTCTACCGGGTTAGTTATGAGTATTCTGTTTTTCCTAACAGCCAAACGGGGTCGTTCTTCTTATATGCCGCAGTCCCTTTTAAAGGATTTAATATGCCAGCAGGTAGTCAGGTTCGGTTTATCAGTGTCCTACCTACTGGTTCTAGAGTAATTAATGCAACAGGAACAGATATTAATTCACAGCCACTTTCAGCAGACATGGACGATGTGGCACAGGGGAAACCTGTTGTAAGTTACTTTTGGCAAAACGACCCAGACTTTGTTGTGGAATATACTTATTAATTCTGTAAAATACTACTTCTTCCTGCTGGGATATTATTTTCCCAGCTTTCCACTTTTCATATATAGATGGCAATCGTAAGACAAAAAAGCCTCAACCGCACAAGCAGAAGAGACTTTGTTTAACCCGTTCAGATATTTTCTTTTCAGCACGTTCAATATTTTTCTGGACAGTCCCCTTTGAAATGCATAAATACGCTGCAATTTCTTCATAAGAAAAACAATGACCTCTCTTCATCAAATAAATTTCCCTCTCCCGATCTGTAAGAACAGAAAGAGCATCCTCAATACGTTCTCGATCCCAATCAGAGATCTTATCTTCTTTTAAATGATCATCCCATTCATAAACATCTTCAGTACTACGGAAAAATTTCTGCATAACTAATGGATTAATCGATTTCTCACGCTGATAGGCAGCCCGTCTTTCTATTCCTCGTTTATTACCTGGACAGCGCCCGGAGCGCATCCATTGAAGAGCATATTCAAGATCACTCGCCATGCTTCTGAGAATAGCTTTATCCTCTTTATTTGTGGTTTCTTGAGCTTTTCTAACCATATGCAAAGTTTCTTTATATTCATTGATCAAATCTTGCATCAGAGGCCCTCCTTAATTTACTTTTGTCTAAAAGCACCTTTGTGCCTTTTGTATGTAGGCCGGCGAACCCCCATCATTTCAGCCCAAAACCGTTCGCCCTCTTCTGGTTGCTGTTTCCTTCGTTTTAGCGCCATGTTTTTCTTTTTCCACTGTTTTAATTGATCTTTCAATGTTTTCACATCAACACCCCCTGCGACGGGTCCAGCTACACGAATATGTATAGTGACCCCCTAATATATCAGCAAAATAAAAAGGACACGAAGGAGGACATCTTTTGTGTCCTCTTTTCGTGCCCGTCCGTTCTTCGGTAAAGGCTAAAATTATTTTTTTATTCAATCCTTACCCTTTCTTCCATCAAGACATCGATCACCCTCCCATCTCTCCAAATAGCTGTCTGTTTGCCATGTCCTGACGAAGGAGCATTTATTTTTGTGACATATCCATCCTTTACAACCAAAATGCAATTTTCCAATAAGCTTATCTCAGTAGTCATTTTCTCTAAATTTAAATTCACCGGTACCGCCCCCTAGTGTGATACAATTAATTTAGGGAGAGCCGGAGACGATCCGGCTTTTTTTATTGTGCAAATTCAACCTTCTCTAGCTTCGAAATCCGTATATCCCTTACACCTCTATGCGATCCGACAACCAGTGTGTTCCGATCAATGTAATGAAAGGCGTAATAAAAATCAGAAACGGCATCATTCACACTGAACAAAAGAAGATTATCAACCATTCCACAATACCGAAGAAAATATCCTTCCGACATCTCGAAACTGGTTCTTTTCTTATCCCCGAGTTTTGAAACAAATTCCCCTGGATAAAGTGTACCGTCACCTAATTCAACGGGAACCGGCTGTATCCCATCAATCACCCGAGCATACATTGCGCCGTACTTGAAAAAGACCTTTGGGTTTCCGTCAAGAATATCGAAAATGTCTAATTGGCTCATAACTTCCTCGCCTTTGGCCAAGTCCAATCTGTTTTCCTTTGTGGGCCCCGAATAATTTTTTGTCGTTTCGCCCACGACTGAAGCGCGGTGTCAACGCTGTTCATAAAGTTTGCACCTTCCAGGTTCAGCCCCTTCTGCGGCGGCAACGAGCGATAATGTTCAAGTTCCTCTGGCGAAAGATAATAAACCTTTACCTCGTTCATGAGAATCCTCCTTAGTCTTTGCTTAGCGAATTACGAAAACCGTTTATATTCGTTAAGCAATTGAGTTTTTGTCATTTTATAAATCTGTCTTGTTAAATCATCCCAATATTCGTAGTGGATATAACCGTCTAAATCCTCATAATGAACGTAAATTATTTCATCTTCATCAACATTTTCAAAAAGGCAAAAGTATTTATGCCTGACTTTTATTGTGCTGCTCATACTGCCATATCTTTGCCGATCAGCTTGTCCACTCTACTAATTTACAGAAAAAGGCGTTAGTTTCTTTCTGGCTTCTTTTACTGCTTTCTCAGCATCATCTATATTTTCAAAGAGACCGATATGATGTTCCCTTCCGTTAACCGTTACCCGTGCCCGCCATTTATTTTTTTGTTTATGCCAACCTACTCCTCTTATACCACTTCTAGATTCGATTCTTGCTCCTTTTCTGTTTTGCTGATTTTGAGCATGCGTTAAAATCCTCAAATTACTTCTCGTATTATTCAAGGTGTTATGGTCTATATGATCGACATGAAATCCTTTGGGATCATCCATAATGAGTCTATGAAGAAAAACAGGTCCACTTTTTCCTTTAGGCAAGTTTCTCTTTACATAAAAACTTTTTGTTTTATCGCTCCACCATGCATACCAGTAACCTTCATGATCATCAACTTTTATAAAATCTTGAACAGAAATTACAGTTTCTAATAACTCTCCCTTCCTTTTTATAAAAATAATTACTTTATCTTTATCTAACTGAAATGCGTTTTTCATCTGAACACCCCAATATAAGATCAACTACTGATAAAAAATCCAACGGAACCCGATCGTTCGGCACCTCGTATGCATAAACATCGAAATCCTCTTTCGGAATGCTTTTCCGGCCACCGTGTGCAGCATGATATACATAATGCTGAATTGTTGAAAAAGGAACAAAATACACTTGCCTTGACTGCCTAAACTCTATGAGAACAAAAGCCACTCCGCCCATGCTCTCCACTTTTTCGAGATAGTCTATCTGATGCTGATGAAGGTTTTTCAAATCAAATCGATCAATGCCAACCGATTTTGCTTCAAAAGCTATTGCCCGGCCCTGGTACACCCCGTCGTAATCGACCGTACTTTTAGATTCGTAAAAACCGTTTAAGACCTTAGTTCCTTTGCTTTTTAAGACTTTAACGGGAGTGGGGCGTTTGTTGATCAGCGCGATCTTTTTGGTTGCATAAAGCTGGTTATTCAGATTGAGCAGCATTTCAAAGGCCATTCCTCGATTTCCTTGAGACATCAGTAGTCCTCCATTTCATTAAATCACCCTATTTCGGCTTGCATCTTCGCTAAAGCCCTCAGGGTAACGTTTTTTAAGTTTTTCGATGTTCTTTTTGGCTAAATCATCTAAATCAATGTTCATGGTTGTTGCTAAATTTGAAACATACCAAAGGACGTCACCTAATTCCTCTTTTATCTTTTCGATATCCAATTCGTGCTCGTGGTATATTACCTTTTTAAGGTAATCAACTACTTCCCCTGTTTCTCCAGCAAGCCCCATGCAAAAATTTGAAACTTTTGTGTTGAACCATTTTTCTTTAGGGACTGTTCTTTCTGCCATTGATTGATATTCTGCAAAATTCATAGATTTCACCTCATTTAAAACTGCAAATTCACCGTGGTATTTTTCTGCCGCCTTGTTATATGCAAGAGCTGCTTGAATCTCACTATGAAAATAACCTAAATTTATGGTTCTTTTGTTCACTTGAATCCTGGCTTTCCACTTGCCAAAGATATCCTCTGTACGTTTATGATATTGAACACCTTTAAAATTCGATTTAGCGGAAGCTGTTTTTCTAGCGTTCCAGGTGTTTTGTATTTTTGTCACATTCCTTAAATTAATTTTTCTATTGTCTAAGGTGTTGCCATTAATATGGTCAGTCACCATATCATCTGGTGTATTAGCGATAACCCTGTGCATAAAAATAATTTTCCTTTTTCCGTTAGATAGCCTTATATTTCTTCTCGCATAACCAAGAGCGTAGTGCCATTTAAAACAATTCAATTTTTCAAAATCCTCATCATCAACCAAAGCAACTTTACCTTGTGACAATGGAATCTCCTTCACACCGTCTCCCCCTTCCGTTTCTTCTGGAGCTTTTCTTCAAGCTTCTGTGTAACTTCTCTTTGCTGCCTCAGTTTGTTGCTTGTTTGGATGTACTGTTTTTTGATGCCGACCAATTGGCTGTAAGCGGCAAGATAACTATTTTTAAATTTGTCAAGTTCTTCTTGCAAACTATCAATCTCCTGTTGCAAAAGTCGTTTATCCTCAATCATTTGGTAGACAAACTCTTTGGCGGTTTCGGCTTCGTGTTGGGATTGTTGAAGTTGATTTTCCAAGTCGAAACATTTAGATATGAAATATGGATCTTCTTCATCTAGTAGCCGTTCCACTTCACTGACCAGATCAATACCAATTCCAAGAAGTAATGAAAGATTATTGCAGTTTCCGTCAAAAAGGATGCTTTTAAATTCCTGCAATTTATCAGTCATTCAGATTCCTCCATTCCCTGTTCCGCTGCATCAAATAAATTGTCAAATGATTCCGGGTTCCCGTTTTTATGCCTGTTAACAACCTCTAAGCCAGTTCCATACAGATAGTAAAAATAGTTGTAAAATCTTTGTAGTAGCTCATTTTCCTTCTGCAATCGTTCCACTTTAGACTCCAAATTCTGCAATACATCAATAATTTCCAAAACATTATTTTGTATTTCTCTTGCGCGTTCTTCTACGTCATTCATTGGCGTTCCCTCCCTCCACACATTTCAAGGCGGCCAAGCAAATGGCGAGTGGGGCAGTTTCTGCTCGTGCTACTATCCAATGCGTACCGTTAAAAACGCGGAAACTGTATCTCCTCTCATCACAATGTGACTCAAGACTAATACCGCCGATGTTACTTTCTAACCATTCAACCACAAGCCAAGCATCAGAAATATTGGTGGAAGGGGAAAAATGTTTGCCAAGTATGATCGGATTCCTCTCTTCGTCATATGCCTCGAAAATATCGATTGTTGGATAATAGGCAACCTTCCACCCCATCACCTTTTCAGCGATCAGTGCATCGAGTTCTTTTCCTGCCTTCATTCGGCATCCCCTCCTTCCAGTAGGTGAGGGTGTTCGTAAATGTTGCCGATCACTTCCGCATATTGATGATGGATTTTTACACCACTTCTCTTTGATTGAAGTTTCCCTTCATCATCGTATTTCTTGCACTTGTTCAAAATAAAACCTTCTGACGGACGGTAACAAACGACTCCGATAAAATATCCTGATTCTTCAATCTCGCGATCGACAAAGCCTAATGAAACGGGATCGATGATGTCGCGACCGATTTCGAACTCCCGTTTTATGATGTCACCTTCATAAATCTCTTTGCCGTTCTTGTCGTGCAGTCCGGTGTATTGCATAAGAATGTAATCGCCATCTTCTCCGCTTCCTTCACCATTTTGCAAATTGTAATATTGTACTGTCCCGTTGGAGAAACAATAAAGCGAATCGTGAGTGTCTGTGCCTACCAGACGCATTCTATTGAATGTCTTGTCAAAAACACGAAACTTAATCTCTCTCAAAACACCACATCCCCTTCTCGTTTCAAATTCAAAAAGCGAAATTCGTCCTCGAGCTCAGTGAGCGTTAATTCATAGAGCTGCCTGCCGTCTGGATGTTCGAATATCCCACATGTGATAAGCTCCCGAATAAGCATTTTCTTCCGCCCCTCAACCGCCCGGCGGAGTAGACCTGGAGAATTAGCAAGTTCCATGCCATCCACCCCTTGCCGCTATTTCCTCAAAAGCTTTGTCGAAGGCTTCTTTTTCTTCGTTAGCCAGTTTCAAACGCAGTTCGCAATTGGCAACCTTCTTCCTAAGTTCTTTGAGCTCAATTTCTGCTTCTGCGATGCGGTTTTTTATGTTTTGCTCGTACACCCTCCAATTCATGGTATTGACCCCCATTCGGCTAATATATGCCGTGTTTTCGTGGCTTGCACTTCCGTTTCCTTGCTCGATCGATTAGCAAAAGGGCTACTTCATCAATGTCCCTATCAAATCGCTTGGCGATAAATTCAAGAGAGCAGCCATCTTGCCACATTTCGTCAAAGTCAAGCACCTCTTGTTCGGACCAACCGAAATCCATATCCTCGCAGGCGATATACGTTTTAGGTCGAGTTAAGTACGTTTTTTCAAGTTCGGTGATTGTCTTGGCTTCTCTCATTAAGCCGTTTCCTCAATGTCTTCCGGGAATTCAGCGAAATACTCTTGAACCCATTTGTCGAACTCTCTAGCAGCTTTTGCGGCCTTTTGAGGATCCGTTTCAGGTTGGAAAAGATACATTCCGCAGCCGAGTTTCTTTATGTCTGGCATTCATAATCCCCCCTATGCCAATCGATAGTTTAATAACTTCCTGTCACCTTCAAGGACAACCGTATAATCTTTGCTCATCTGATAAATACGGGTACCGAGCGCCTCATCGATGTCGCATAGCATGTCCACATTCAATTCGGATGAGACCATAATCGGCTTATGATTCAAATATCGGTGGTTGATGACTGCATACATTTGCTGAATCTCAAATTTTGTAGCCCCTGTCTTGAAAAGATCGTCAATGAACAGGACATCGACACGTTTCATTTTCGTAAGCTTTTCCTCTAAACGGTCGAAATCATTTTTCAGATCATTGAACCCTTCGACGAAAGGGAAATACAGTACGCTCACTTGTTTTTTGTGTATCAAATTGTTGGAAAGAGCCGTTAGCAGATGTGTTTTCCCTGATCCCGGCTGACCGAGAAGACATATGCTATTACAACGATTGTCTTTAATCGAGTCATAGTCTTTGTAATAGTCAATTGCGCATTGATAGGCCTCATGAATAAGCTCATGTTTGCCCTCAAGGATAAAGTTAGAGAAGGTCATTTTTTGAAATTCCTCTGTTATCTCACTGAATTTCATCAAATGCGCAGATTGTCTTTTGCGGTAACACTCGCAATCTATCAGCGTTTCTATGAATTTTGGCAAGCCGTTTGGCCAGGTCTTCTGGTTCCCGTTTTCATCAAGATCAGGAATGTTTTTAATGACGAAGCCCTTATCTCTACAATTCGGGCAGTTATAATTCTGGCTTTCTCTTCCCGAGTCGGCCGACTTGGCCGCCTGTAATTGAATCGCTGCTTTTTTTTGGAGGTCTGCCAGAACGTCCTGGATACCGGAGAATCTTTTGGTCACGCTTAACCTCCTCCTTTGCTTTGTTATTGTAAAAGTTGCCTAAGATAATTTTCTTGCAATAACCAAATGACGTGATTTCATCGCCCGGGTATTGAGGTTTAAAATCGTGAAACGCTTGGTCTACACCGCGCAAAACCTCTTCAATTGGAACACCAGCTGATAGGACAGCTTTAATATTCTGGTAGTCGGAGACCTTCGGAGCCTTGCCGGGTTTCCCGCGTACTTCCATGAAATATTTGGCAATTAAATCCACATCGTCATAATGTTCTTCTGGCTGTGGCGGCATCTTATCAACAACAACATCTTTTTCATTCTTAAGACATTCTTTATCATTCTTGTTTATATCCACGTGGTGTTCCCTATCTGTTTCTTTACTGTTACCCTCAACATCTTTTGATTGGTACAAATCCCAATTTAGCAAGGTTATTAGTGTGTATTGCCTGTTACCCTTACCACGATTTATGGTGATCATCGATTGATTTTCTAACCAGTTTAAAATAGTGGAAATGGTCTTTGGGTTTGGTTCTTTCCATTTCACCCCCTCGTACCACCCAACGTCTTTCGCAATATCCCTGACAGAAGTTAAATGTTGTCCAGCTTTAATGGTCAAAAACGTTCCATCACGCATTGGAATTTTATTTTCTTGATGATTGACCTTATACTTGAGATATTGCCAAACCCGGTGATAAAGAGGGGGCATCATCCATATGTCACTTCCGAGCTCCTTGCGGTAATCTTTGATGTACCCCTGCAAAATATCACCCTCCTAAATTAAGCCGGAACAATACGTTTCGAACCCGTCTCACGATGAACCAAATGCATTTCATTATGTAGATTCTTGATGATAAGCCAGTTTTCTGGATTAAGCCCCATTGCCTTTATATGCTCTTTCTGACGTTTTGTTGGCCGTTTACCGTTCTTCATTCCGCGTTATCCTCCCTCACACAAACGATATATTTTCCCTTCTTGACACGTTGTGGCTTAAAACCGGGATGATTTCTTTTCAAATAAGCAAATACATATTGCTTAAACAATTTGGGATTCCGATCGGCGATCTCCCAGTAGAGAGAGGGAATGCCGATCGGGTACGCTATTGTCTTTCTCATCCTTGATTAAAAAGATTGTTGAGCTCTTCATCTGTTGGATCCGGCTCACCGATATCGTTTGGCGGCGGTGTTGTTTCTTCCTTTGATTTGTTCTCGTCAAACCACTCTTTTGGCGCTTTTTTGAGATTTCCTTCCTTCTCCTCTTCTTCAAAAGGAGGAGTTACATCGATGATTTCAACCGGTTCCGGATCCGCAGTGATGTCTTTTCTAACAACTTCATCCTGGGCGGCTTGCTGCTGTATCTCGACCGAAATGGGCAAGTACTTCCACATATGCCGGATAACGGTTTTCTTTGCCATTTCCTCATAATCGGTATGCCACGGGCTATGTTTTGATTTAGCTGCAGCTGAACGATTCCTACGCTTCTCGATCTCACTCTTTGGCATGTACTCGAATTGATAACCGCCATCTTTAAAGTGAGCTACAGCATATGCCCCTTTAAAATTCCCTCGGTCACCATCAGCTGGCTTGTGCTTAAGTTTCGGCTCGAGTCCTAACTCATGGTCAAATTCATCATTTTCATAAACTGCATGAGCGTAAATATTTTGAATCTGGCCGGATCTCCGAGCTAGGTCGATCATTCCTTTGTAGCCGATGATAAAAGTAGCTTCCCTACCGTAAGGGATAATGTAACAGTGTCCGATTAAACCGGGCTCTAGTCCCAGTTGCGCTGCTTGCATGACGGCTCCCATTAATGATGGAACCGAACATTCCATAAGCTTTGGAGTTGTTCTGAATGTTGTAAGGGCAATTCGTGCAAGTCGATCAGGATTCATGTGGGAAGGCAGCGCCTTTTCAATTTCAGGCGCCATCTTCTTAAGGTAAGCTGCAATCGTTTGGGCCGGGGAAGCTGCAGGAGCATTACCCCCGTTCTTTCGATTGGCCAATTGGTTCTTGAGTTGTTGATTTGTAGCCAACTATGATTCCTCCTTATTTCACCGCAAATCGGCGGTATGAAGATTGATTCAAGTACTGCTGATACAGTTCCGGGTGATCTTTAGCAAAACGTTTGCTGTCAAAACGATTGCTAAAGATGGATTTCCATGTGATGGTCCGTTCGCCGGCATAGGCCTTTTCGTTATCGCCCATCATCGCTTTCAATTGGTTCTCGTATTCTTTCTTGCGGGCTTCTAATTCTTTCAGTTCGTTGCTAACCTGGTCTAAGGCTGTAACGAGAGTTTCCGCGTTCGGTGGCAACTCGATTTCTGTCTCTGGTTTTGCTTCCGGGTATAGTGCTTTTAACAAATCGGAAGAAGCATCCGAACCGTCAAACATTGGCGGAATTTCTTTTTCAACGTGATTGAGCCAGAAATTCTTTTCCTCTTCGATCAGAACCTGTATGATTTCCTCATCGCGTTCAATCTTCTTGTAAACAAACTTGTTGCCCCCGATTAAAACGGCGATCCACCACGCCTCGTAGCCTGTTACGGCCATATAATGCTGGCATTGAATCAGATAAGAAGCAGGGATTTCATCATCTTTCCATTCGTCTTTCAGGTATTCAGAGGCCGTTTTACATTCAAGACCGGCCTTTTCCCCAACAATCAAACGGTCAACGTTAGCGAGCATCCAGGGATATTCAGGATGTTGGAGAATGGCATTCCTACGACGAACTTTTAATCCAGTACGCTTTGAAAATTCCTTTGCAACCGTTTCTTCATGGATGTTTCCCCAATATGCGGCCTCGCTTGTTTCCTCTTCCTGCGGAGCCTGTCCAATCTTATCAAGATAAACGGCCACTGGTGATTTCCATTTATTTAAGCCTAGGATTGCGGCGGCGTCACTACCGCCGATTCCCTTTTTTCTAGCCTTGAGCCATTCGTTACGATCCATATCACTTGTAAGTGCGAAAACAGAAGCGTTCATTTTAACCTCCCGTTGAAATTTTTGGTTAAATCCCATACAATGGTGATAAGAATATTTGACAAGTGCTTTTCTGAACCGTCACCCTGCCAGGTGGCGTTTTTTCATTTCGTGATACTTCGATGTTACAGCTGCTTTGGTGCGACATAGCTTGTCAGCAATTCTTTGAAAATCAACTTTGCCAGCATGGTTCATGAGATAAAAAATTTCTTCCTGCGTCCATTTGCCAGTTTTGATGCCAACTGTTGATGTAAATTCAATCTTGTTGTTCTCAAGTTTTTTCCTAAGAGCCTCTATCTTCTGGCTGTTGTTTACAAAAGGATTTCTCCTTTCTTCATCAAGCAGCCGGCAGATTTGCAACCGGATGGCCCGTTTTTCTTCGCGTGTCACCGAACTTCCCTCCCTACTCCGCAGTAAAAAATTTGAAACCGTAGACTTCTTCGAGATACCTTTCTAGGTCATCTTTCAAGATCAATTCGCCGGCTTCTTTATCCTCGACTACGTCATCGCCAGAAACGATTTCGTTTCCATAGTAATCGATTCCGAAATGCTCCGACTGTTCAACCATATCGGCCGGATAACCGGTACGCTCGATCTGTGTGATCATTGGGTGTTCGATCATCATTAGTCCTCCCTCCTTAGATTTGTGTAACATTCATCACAGATTTTTTGTCCAAAAAACGGATGAACGGCTTCCTTTTCTTCCTTACAGAAGTCGCAGACTTCGTTCTCGAAGATCAGGATAGTTTCGATGAACTCGTCATCCTCTTCTTCAAATTCATCATCCTCAAAATCATCAAATTCTCTCATTATTTCACCTACCTTTCTGGTGCTCGGTCACCACCATCAGAACCAGGAACGTTGTGGAAGGGGGGATGGGGAGAACATCGTTCCTGATCCTAATGGAGGGACCAAACCCTCCTACTCTGCTGCGGCCCCCTCTTTGCTATAAGGCATAAGTTTAGCCCTTGCTTGTTTGACAGCCTTTTTTGCCATTTCTAAATCCTCAAACAGCCCAATATGATGCCCTTGCTGTTACCATTTTTGAATGGTAAAATAAAAGTGTTCGAATATTTCCGGTTCTGCAGTTAGCGTATTGCCCTTACGCTAGCTGCTTTATTTTTGGTCCATTTTCTGCTTGAAACTCTGCTTTCTTTTCTTTGACCCAATAGGCAAGTTCGAAATAAATCCCGGCCGTATCTCGATTGTGATTCGCATAATGGAACCAGGCGTATTTACAAAGCGCTCGGCGAACATATTCTAGCTCCATCCCGTCCATAAGGAATGTTCCGTTATCGGATGCAAGCACTCGATTCAAAGCGATATCGAATAAGCGTTTTTTACTTCCTATTAAATTTCTGCTGTAAGCTTTCATGGCCGTTTTAACCATTCCTAATTCAGCCGGTAACAATTTTATTTGTGCCGCTGTTCTCATTGCTTGTCCCTCCATAAAATTTTTGAATGTGCTTGAGAAAAACTCGTAAATCTTCAAAGCTACTAATCTCTTCAAAAGCGACTTCTAATTGCTCGGATAACAAAGATCGATCCATTCAACTTCTCCTTTTGATGTATCCTTTTGATCGAAGTTTCGCATGCTGCTTCTTCCACATCTTTAGCCATGAAAATCCGTATTCGATACAGATGATTGCAACGAAATGAGTTAGGGCGATAATGGCGTCGATCGCTTGGATGATAGCCTCTTCAAGTTGGTGTTTTTCGTGCTCTTGTATGTATTTGGGCTTAGCTGATAAACGAACGCCTCTGATCGACTCTAAAGCTTCATCCAATTCTTCGAGAGTTTTGTCCTTTACGGTGGAACGATGCAGATCAACAGCGTCTCCATCCAATTTTGAAACCCAGCTCCCACCTGTATAATCATGGGCCACCTCCATCGCGTAAAAAGGATTATCGAACTTCTCCATCAATGATCGGGAAATATCTTGTGGCACTTTTGCCCTCTCCGTCTCATATGCCGAAATGCTTTCGCGAGAAACATTTAGGTCAAACGAAAGTTGTAATTGAGAAAGGTCTTGCTCCCTCCTTAGTGCTTTGATTGCCTTACCAACTGCCATAAGTTAATTTCCTCCCTTTACCAAATATTCATTTTGTAGAATTTATAATAAAAGATAGATAGCTTCTGCTCTTATTGAGTCGAAAAATAGCAATTTTCCTTTCGCTCCTTGAAAAGTTAATAACCTGATAAAAAAGGGCTATATAGCGCGATTGAAAAAGTTTGCGTTGTTGCTATCCATCCACTCCGTATGTTCTTCAATCCATTTCATAAGCATATGAGTTGGTACTTTCGGTCTTCCAAACTCACGAATAACTGGAAAGTCAGCACGATTTAAAAGTTCAGATGCTTTTGTGTCCTTAATTCCAAGGAAATCCTTTAGTTGATCCCGGGTTAATAATGGCGGCCATTGGTTGGCAGTATCCATTTTTTCTTTTAGCTTTTCGAATGCACGGTCTGCAATTTTTGCGGCGATGATATCCATTGCCGCATCGTCGAAATCGAGTTTTAACAATAGTGCCCCCTCCTAACTTACTTTTTTAAGTAATAAACGGAACGTTTCTTTTCCTTTAGGTGTAATCAAGGTTTGAACATCCGCCTTACCATTTCGTTTCCACTCTTTTAATTTGAAGAGATCCGGAACGTACTGAGCGTATGGCTTAAGTTTTCCTTTGGCATCACGATAAATGTATTTGTTATCAAGCAGCCAATTGATCAGATGCCGTTGGCCGACCTCCAACTCTTTAGCTGTATCCCGAAAGTTGGTGAGTAAGTTTCGATCTACTAGTGCATCGAAATAATCGGCTTTCGGTTGCATGACGGCAATCTGTTCATTTTGTTTTCTTACGGTCGCCAGAGTTGCCTTGAACATGGTTTTCGTTTGTTCGTCAGCGTGCGGCAAATATGTTTGAATGAATAAATCGTCATTTGCGACATAGCCTCCGGTTTTTCGAATGGTTGGAAGAACTTCATCGAAAACCCATTTTTCAAATTGTTCTGCACTTGGGAGCTTGGATTTTACAATAAGACGATAAAGGTTGCCTTCACTTATAAATTTTTTATTCTGTAATCCACCATTTGAAGGGACCTCGTAAAACGCGACCCCCTCTTTCTTGCAATGTTTTGACAAAGCATCATGAGGGTTTGCATATCCTAGTATTAATGCAACGTCAGTAGCTGGAAAAAACTCTTTATTGTCTTTTACTAAAATTTGTAGTTCTCCAAACATGGAATGGTTATATCTTTGTAATTGGTTCACATTCTTCGCCTCCTGATTTCATTATAAAAATCGGAAAGTTTCCAATTGTATGGGATAGACGACATCACGCGAACTTTCAAAAAATATCTAATTACAAAATAAAGAAAATTATAGTTGCTACTTACCGCAAAATGTCGTTTATTCTTGTTCAACTGGAAAAAATCTTAATTTTAATAGTCAAGTCCTATTTTTATAAATCAGGAAACAATTTTTCAAAAGGTACATTAAATATTTCTAAAAGGCCACTCTCTACTTCAAGACTCGGCTTAATTCTCCCGTTTTCTAGATGAGAAATCGTTGAGGTTGAGACACTTAGTAATTTCGCGAGTTCACCCTGAGTAAGACCTTTTTTTTTACGCTCCAAGATTAAGCGTTCACGCTTTACCCCTTTAATGTTGTTCCATTCTAAACTTGGAGCTTTAGTTTTCTTTTTAGATTTTCGTTTTTTTCTTTGAATTGACATTTCTTCACCGCCTTTCGTGGGTTGGAGGTTCATCAGCTGGCCTCCTTAGGCTGAATTTGATTTCGGTTTTTGTAAACTATGTTCGACGTTATCGATAAAAAAAATTTCCCGTGGGTCTTTGTCAAAAAAGTTCGAAATCCTCAGCATTAATTCTGCTGTTGTGTTACCGCCATTTTCAATCGATACAATTGTCTGTCTTGACACGCCAAGAGCGTTCGCTAATTCTTCTTGAGTTAAATCGAATTTTTCGCTCCTGCGTAGATACTTTACTATATTTCGCATAGAATTTATCACCTCACTTTAATGTCGCACATTGTTTACACTTATGATTGTAAAACATGTACGAAACAATGTCAACTATGTACTACAAAATTTTTAGCAATTTTTTCTTAAATAACCGTAGTATTTGTTTTACAATATGTAATATAAAGTTTACAAGGAGAATCAAAATGAATGAATTAGGCTCCTTTTTGAGAGAGCTCAGGGGAAATAGATCTTTACGAGAAATTGCAGAAATTACCGGACTGAGCCACTCTTACATAGCAGATGTTGAAAAAGGATATAGAAGAGGAACGAAAAAACCGATAAAACCTTCCTTTGATACTTTGAAAAGGTTGGCGAAAGCATATGATTATGACTATGAAAAACTTTTGGAGATCGCCGGTTATTTAGATGAAGAAGAAAAAATCCAGGTTGCAGGAACAGAGGTTGAACTTACCGAAGAGGAGTTTAAAGTCCTTGAAGAAATAAAAAAACACCCAGTCCTCTTCCATGATCTTGCAAACGCACCAGAGAAGAAAATCAAGCAACTGATTAAGATGTGGGAGTTCATCAAGAAGGATCTCGACGATGACGAGGACAACGAAGATATTATCGATGATTAAAGCACGCTTAGGCGTGTTTTATTTTAAACAAATATCAGATATTTAACCTAACTTATATTATTCATTTAATTCCGCCCGTTATTGGGGGGGTATTTAGGGTATTTATTTTTTCGGTATCAATGGGACATTTACCCATTAATACATATAAAAAGTAAAAAGGGGCTAAAAACATGGGGAATTATACTAAACTTAACTATCGGTTTGGCATCATGGAATATCCAGTGACTTTAACGGAAATGGAGGAATTTATTTTAGAATTTCCAAAGTCGGAACGAAAGTTCTATGAACTTGCCATAAAAGCATTAAAAAAAGTGATCAAGGATAATGAAAAGATTTTTTCATTTGAAACAGCAAATCCCACCTTAACAAAGACTGGCTTTATCATTGTGGCAGAAAGCAAATTAGTTTTTGTAACGATGAAAGGCGGATTATTTGGTGGCGCTGAGACTGAAACCATTCAATATAAAGATATTGTTGAAGTTGATTTCGATATCGCTCCAAATCCTTTTGGTAAAGCTCTAATGGAGTTGGGGATTCTTTATTTAAAAATCAAAGGAGTTTTCGGATCGAAAAAAAGAACGATTCGTAATATACCAGAGAATAATCTTGATAGCGTCGTTAAAGCAATTAGAGATAAAGTAAAAGAACGTACAAATCAACTATGATATCTTGAGGGGGATAAAATGAAACGCTTAATTTTAACACTGCCATTAGTTCTTTCATTGATTGCTCTTGCAGCATGTGAACAACCGCAAAAAGCAAGCACAGATAATAACCAAACCGAGCAAGCAGCCAAAAAAGAAACAGATCAAAATGGTTCAAAAGAAAATAACTCTGCTACTAATGAAGATAAAGGAACAGCAGAAAAGGATACAAAAACAGAAACGCACCAAGCTACTACTAAACCTAAAACAACAAAACCGCAAACTAAAGCAAACCGAGCAAGTGTTACCCTCGTTGAAACAGTTGATGGCGACACAATTAAAGTCAACTACAAAGGTAAAGAAGAAACCGTTCGTTATTTACTAGTAGATACGCCGGAATCTAAAAAACCAGGAACATGTGTCCAACCGTTTGCCAAAGATGCCGCGGAGCGAAATCGCCAACTCGTGAACAGTGGAAAACTTACTCTTGAGTTTGAAAAGAGTCGCACCGATAAGTACGGACGATTACTAGCTTATGTATTTGTTAATGGAAAATCTGTTCAAGAGACGCTATTAAAAGAAGGATACGCCCGAGTAGCATACATTTATGAACCACCATACAAGTATCTCTCGACATATGAGAAAGCAGAAGACAGTGCTCAAGCGAAACATCTTAGAATATGGTCACGATCCGGTTTTGTAACAAACAGAGGATTTGTCGGCTGTGTTGCAAAAGTTATAAAGACACAACCGTCTAAACCGAAGGTTCCTTCTACTCCAAAACCAGAACCGGTTAAAACCAATTTTGCGAACTGCACAGATTTAAGAAGAGTATATCCAAACGGTGTGCCGTCCAGTCATCCGGCTTATCAGCCGAAAATGGATCGGGATCACGACAATTTTGCGTGTGAAAGAAATTAATTAATTGTTCAGGAGGAACCCTTCCTCCCCTTAATTTTATATTTAGGAGTCGTTACATCATGCAACTGGGGCAATTACTTCCGACAACTAAATCAGATTACTGGGAAGAACGGGCAGAAGCTGTTCTTTCCCACTTTAACTTTCGGTCAGCAGATGAAATCGACGTATTTGAGATTTGCCGCCGTTACGGGATAAAAATTTTGCCTTTTGAGTTTTATGAAGGGAATATCAAAGGCGGAATTAAAGCCTTCTCTATTCCAAAAAATCGCGGCCGCCGTGGACTTATTTACATTCGACCTGGTTTGAATGCGATCGAAAAAAAATTACTTCTTGCAGAGGAATTCTGCCACATTTACGCTCACCATACATCACAAATTGGAATGGACAAGCATTACATTGGCAAACTTGAAGCCCAGGCAAAACGAATGTCAGCTTATCTTCTTATGCCCGCACGATTTTTGGAGGATGTATATGTTGCTGCGATCGATCAGGCGGTTTTTATTTCGGAGATTGCTGATCATTTCCTTGTGACAGAGAAATTTGCAAAGTATCGGTTACAACTGGTGTTTAATCGGAAAGTGGACCTTATTGCTTCGATTGGTGGTAAGGTCGGGGCGATTCAGTGGTTGGACTAAGATAGAAAGGGGATAATAATTATATGGCAGTTCTAAACTTCTACACATTAAACACAGCGGAACAAATGGATTTATTTTACTCCGAAGAGGATAAATTAAATCTAAATGCTGTTAAGGAGATTATGTTAGAAAATTCAGCTCCATATAGTAATGCAGAAGGTGTAATAACTGGTGAAGGTTTTTTCTCTATTCAAACAAAGGTGATAGAAGAAAAACCGCTTATTGAATGTTATTGTACCGCTCAAGGTAGTTTAGGATATTTTTATGAAGCAAAAGTTATTGAAGATCAAATAACCACCACTAGAACACAGCACCAATACTACAGTAAAGCATTAATTAACATTACTGAGGACAATTTTCTTATTATTAAATTTGATTATTCCAATGAAGAATCTTCAAAAAGTAAAGTTAAGTCAATTGTTGAACAGTTGGGATTTGAGGCCACAATATTCCGGCTTGACAATGATCTTCTTAGGAAGGTTCAAGAAAGATATAAATGGACTGCTGCCAAACTAGATAAAATCGAAAAACATGGCGATAGTACCAAAAAGGTTTCTTATGAAATAGACCCATCCGATGATCAATTTCAATCTGAAGTAGACGAATTATATAACGAACATGGTAAAATGTCGCATATAAAATTTGAAATGCCATATCGTGCACCAGGAGCCCCAAATACGGTTACCGTTAAATTGTACAGTGATGGTCATAGAATTGTCATTGATGAAAGTGAAATTCCTGACCCTGAATTATTTAAAGGATTTATAATACATTTATTGAATACATTATATGATCTTAAAACTAGTCAAACCTAGTGCCCAGGAGGGGTTTGAAAATGAAGTTTACCGTTTTTAAATTAAGTAGTACAAATAACTATATAAAATTAAAAAAGCAAAAGTCAAATTTTTTCTTTAGTAAACCAGATGACATAACGGTTTTTCACTTTAATGAAATTAAAAATGATCTCCTTCATGTAGTTTTTAGAGTATCGGATGAATATTTGATCGGGACTAAAAAAGGTGTAAATCATCTTAATTTACCCTTCTCCCAATTTGTAAATTCTTTTCTTTTCAAAGATAAGGGCTTTTTTTTAATCGAATCAATTGACCCAAAATATGTTGAGGAGATCGTTAAATATATCAAAAAGAACACTGGTATGAAATTAGATTACTACCCTTTTAATAAAAAAAACATGGGGAAAATGGTCTCTGCGTTAAATGCTCATATAAAAAAGGTTGAATATTCAAATGATGTTGGTGACGATTTTTATAAGGATTTCGTTAAATTTGAGGAGTTCGAAAGAATAAATAATGAAAATAACATAGAATATATCGTGTTAAGCGTGAAGGACAGATTCGTATCAATTAATAGTAAAGGAATAATTTCCGTTGATAACAGCGACGAGGACTTTTTAATCAACTTTACTGAGGTAATTGTAAATGCTCTTTCAAATAATTAATATAGCTGTTACTGTTGCATTAGGGTTTCTTTCTGCAGCCCTAGGCAACTTTCTCGAAAAACCTATAAGTAACATGTTTATAATCGCTTGGTCCATTATTGTGTACCTTTTAGGAACAACAATACAGATTTTAGTTACCGCAAACAATAATTTATCAAATGAGCTGCAAACTGTTAAGAACAACCTCAGCTCTATTTTTCTTCAAAAAAGGGAAAGTGGCATAAATACTTACGATATAGCAATATATCCAAGTTTAGTGAATGACACACTACAACGAGGAACAAATAGAAATTTTAAAGTATATATAAATTCTCCTATTGAAGTGGATCATTTTCCTGATCTTGAAATAGTAACAGAGCATTTATGGGAGATTAAAATTGCCGGAAAGGTAATTACGCATAATTTCCATGCAGGGAGATACAAATATTTTATTTCAAATAACCATTTAGTAAACGTTTTAGACTCAAAAAAGTTCTTTTTATATGATCTTGATATTAAAATCGATGAAACCGGAATACAGACATTCACCATAATCGCAGAATCAAGAAATTTAAAATCAGTTATCAATAATTCGATAAAAGTTGTCTAGGAATTATACCCTTTTGCCCTTTAAGGGTTTTTCTTTTACTATGCACGCGAACGTACGTTTTGTTCGTCTTTCGAAAAGGAATATATATAATTTTCAACTCTTTAATTACCGAATTAACCGTTTATTCTGTTTACTTTTACCATAACCGTAGATGGCAAGATGTTATTTTAAAGGAATCAATTAAATTAGTCTTAGCCCATTTCGGGTTTTTCTTTAGTTCTAAAACAGAACATACATTCTAAAAACATACAATTTATTTTACAAGCCGTTGATGCAAAATCAGTAATGTCATTTGTGGAAAGCGTGTTTATTTAGTTATCAAAGAAAGGAGTAAGTTTTTTATGAAAGGTCATGTTCGAAAACGTGGAAATAAATGGTGCTTTGTACTCGATCTTAAATCCGACGACGGAAAGCGCCGGCAAAAATGGTTTAGTGGATACCGTACACAAAAAGAAGCAGAAAAAGCGATGGCTAAAATGATTACTGAAATAAACGAAGGAACATACATTGAACCTTCTAAAGAAAAATTTAGTGATTTTTTAGCAACCTGGTTAGAACTAAAAAAAACGAAGGTTCGACAAACAACATTTGACACATATAATATGTATACAAAAAATCACATTCTACCAACAATCGGACATTACCGACTGGATCAATTGAATGCCGTTCATCTTGAGAAATTATATATCAATTTAAGTCAACACTTAGCAGCTAAGTCCATTCTGAAGGTTCATGAAATCATTCGTAATGCTTTAGGTTACGCTAAAACAAAAGGATTTGTTCGTGAAAATGTAGCATTATTAGCAGAAACGCCAAAAGTAACACGAAAAGAAATGAAGGTATGGAACGAAGAAGAAGTACGCCGATTTTTAGAAGTAGCAAAAGGAGACCGCCTTTATATTGCTTTTCACCTCGCGCTTACAACAGGTATGAGGCGGGGAGAAATATTAGGTTTGCGATGGAAAGATATTGACGTAAAAAATAAGATGCTTTCAATTAACCAAACACTTTCGAAGGACGGATCCCACTTTCAGCCAGCTAAATCGGAAGGCTCATATCGATCAATTGCTTTAGCTCAATCAACCTTGGACGAGCTTGCAAAACACTATAAAATGGTCCGTGAAGAAAGGTTTAGATATGGACGTGAGTATCAAAATCTTGATCTTGTAGTTTGCACAACATTGGGAACAAAAGTCCTGCCACGAAATCTTTCGAGAAAATGGTACAGTCTTTTGAAGAAAGCTGATGTTTCAAAAATCCGTTTCCATGATCTACGTCATACTCATGCAACGCTTATGCTTAAACAAGGGATCCATCCTAAAATAGTGAGTGAACGATTAGGGCATTCATCCGTACAAATTACATTAGATACTTATTCACACATTTTGCCCGGACTACAAGAAGCAGCCGCTGCTAAATTTGACGAAAATTTATTCGGAGTCAAAAACAAATCACAATCAATATAAAAATTTATCTCGAATTCAAGCGTTTGCAAAATGTTTGCAATTGAGCACCACGCAAAAAAAGCGGTATTTCAGCAAAATCCTGAAATACCGCATGGTTATTATCTTTATTATGGTCGGGAAGACAGGATTTGAACCTGCGACCCCCACGTCCCGAACGTGGTGCTCTACCAAGCTGAGCCACTTCCCGTCTAAGAAAAGCCTTATAACAAGAAGTAATATGGCGCGCTCGAAGGGATTCGAACCCCCGGCAGACGCGGTACCGGAAACCGCCGCTCTATCCAGCTGAGCTACGAGCGCAATATAAACGTTGGTACGACGGGATTTTTTAAGCGTTGGCCTATTCGAAAGCATAACGGTGTTTCGGAAAAGGACGCGTTGTCCGTCGTTTGAGTGGACGTTTTAGCACCGTCCGCGCTTTCTTATTATACGCCAAATCTCGACGTTTTTCAATACCTGAATTTTGCGTTTAGCGGACGCGGTAAAATAAACCGAGGACAAAAGAAAAAACCGCCCGAAGGCGGCCGTTAATTCAATAATTCGTCAAGTTTACGTAATTCCTCCGCAATCTCCTGCTTTGTTTTACGTACTGGTGCGTCATTTTCTTTCGTCACGATTTCGCGTTTATCGACCAGACGGCCGCTAAGTTTGTAGTAAAGCTCAAGCGCCTTTATTGCCGGTAACCCGTTATTACTCGTACCCTTAATCAGCTTCATTAATTGTGCATCAGCCACGGAGCGGTAACTATCGAGTGTTATATCGGACAGCGCCGACATGTATTCGATAAAGCGTAAGTCTTTCTTACGCCAGTTCCATAAAGCTACACGCGACACACCGACTTCCTCCGCGATCTCCTCTAACTTCCGTTTTTCTTTACCCGCAAATTCGTTTGATACAAGTAATTGCGCGGCAAGAAGTTGTTGATCGGTTAGACCGTGTTTTAAATCGTCTAATGTTTTCATCTTATCACCTCAAATTAAATGTTTTATCGATTCGTACTGTCTTCGGTATCTTTTAGTTTCCATAATAAAACGTATAGGATCGGTCTTTAATCGGTTGTACTCGTTCCTATACGCTCTTTCTAGTTCCCTATAATCGTCACGGCCGCTGTCATAAAAACTATCGCTGCCAAACAGTTGTAAACTTAAATACAGATGTGTCGCGACGTGGTCTGGATCAATCGTTGGTACGTGTTGCAGAAGCGCCTGGTTTACTTTATCCATATAGCGCAAAATATCGATTACCATCGCACCTGTAACGGATGAAAATAAACCTTTAGACATCGATAACAATTCGCCAATTCTGCGGTACTTATCGAGTTTTTTCGTATCAATCGGAATTAACTCGCCGGAATCCATTAGTAATTTCGCATATCTTATTACAATTTTTTCAAACGGCTTCAACCGCTCAACGAGAACTACTGACAAAGGAATCGGTACAAAGTCTTCTGGCGTTTTTTCAGGTAAGCCACGATTTAAACGATCCTGGCGAATTTTCTCTTTGTATTCCCTTGTTTTTTCCTCGATTTCATCAAAATCGATCATCATATCACCTCAGATAAAAAAAGCAGCCCCGCGAAGGAGCCGCCCGTTATTTTAAGCGCCAGCCATGCCAGCCTGCTCGATTTCGTCCGCAATTACCTCGATTAACTTTCTCGCGGTATGTCGGTCAGTAGGTCCGCCGTTAATATTAATACTGCTGATGTTTAGCGTAACCCCACCGTTACCTCCTCGCTG
>NZ_JBBHZM010000026.1:0-55718 GCF_049843615.1 Fictibacillus sp. Mic-4
ATCAATATAAGTAAAAATATTATTGTGAAAATTGCAATTTGGTGTTAGCATAGTATTAAATATTGTCAAAAGCGTTGATAAGGAAAGTAGATAAGACGTAGTTTTATAGAGAGCTTCTGATGGTGGAAATGAAGCAAATGAAACTTATCGAAAATGGCCTTTGAGCTTCGTACCGAACTAATAGTAGGCTACGACGAGATGTGCACTCGTTACAACAGCAGCAGTATGAACACGTACTGGCAGAGGCAAATAGTGTGAGCTATTTGTAAAATTAGGTGGTACCACGATAATACTCGTCCTAATCGATACAATCGATTAGGACGTTTTTATTTTGGGAGGGAAATAAAATGAATATCTTAATTGGTGGCGCATGGCCTTATGCAAATGGTTCTTTACATGTAGGACATATTTCAGCACTATTACCTGGGGACATTTTAGCAAGATATTATAGACAAAAAGGTGAACAAGTATTGTATGTATCAGGTAGCGACTGCAATGGAACACCGATTTCAATTAGGGCAAATCAGGAAAACACAACAGTGAAAGCAATAGCAGATAAATATCACACAGAATTTACAAACACGTTTTCACAGCTCGGCTTTTCTTATGATTTCTATACAAGAACAGATGCAGAACATCATCATAAAACAGTTCAACAGATCTTTTTAACGCTACTTGAAAACGGTTATTTGTATAAGAAGAAAATCAACCAAGCCTATTGTAAAAAAGATAGGCAGTTTTTACCCGACCGATTTGTAGAAGGGATTTGTCCGAATTGTGGTGCGAAAGCACGAGGTGATCAATGTGATCATTGTTCTCAAATACTGGACCCTTTAGATTTATTAGAAAAAAGATGTAAGATATGTGGAGAAGAGCCTGAAATACGTGAAACAGAGCATTTCTATTTTTCATTTAGTGCGTTTCAACAGAAATTAGAAAGTTATGTTGCAGTAGCAGAAAACGAAAAACGCTGGCGGGATAATGCGATACAATTAACAAAAAGATATATAAATGAAGGTATACCAGATAGAGCGGTTACACGTGATTTACCAAATGGTATTGATGTACCTGTAAGTGGGTTTGAGGGAAAGAAGATTTATGTCTGGATTGAAGCGGTGGCAGGATATTATACAGCAAGTAAAGAGTGGGGGAGACTCCATAATCAAGACATTACACCTTGGTGGAATGAGCATTCGGTTTCGTATTATGTTCATGGCAAGGATAATATTCCTTTCCATACGGTGATTTGGCCAGCGATTTTGATGGGAATGGGAAATCCAGCACTTCCGAAATATATTATTTCTAATGAATACATTACGTTAGAGAAAAGAAAGATATCGACAAGTCAAAATTGGGCAGTATGGGTACCAGAAATGTTGGAAACGTATCACCCAGATTCTATTCGTTATTTCTTAATAATGAATGCACCTGAAAACCGAGATGCAGATTTTTCTTGGAGGGAATTTATTTATAGTCATAACAGTGAATTACTCGGTGCATTTGGAAACTTTGTGAACCGGACATTAAAGTTTGTAGAAAAGTCATTTGGGGGAAAGGTGGAAAATTACCCTATTGATGAAAGAATACAGCAACAAATTCAATACTTATATAACCATGTAGGGGTGCTTATTGAAGAGGGGCATTTTAAACAAGCATTAGAAGCAATTTTCAAAATAATTCGAGAGGCGAACCGTTACTTTGATGAGCGCAAGCCTTGGGTTTTTGTAAGAGAAAATATAGAGCATACCAAAAAAACAATGACGAATTGTGTTTACATTATTCAAAACTTGGCACAATTGTTACATCCATTTTTACCATTTGCATCTGAAGGTATAGAGAAAATGTTGCAAAAAGAACTTAAATCTTGGAAACCTTTAACTTCCGTACCTGATTGTATTACAAATGTACAACCATTATATGTGAGAATTGATGTAAAAAATATTGAAAAAGAAGTTAAGAAATTGAATTTTAGTATTTAGGATAAGGACACTTTATTTGAAATGATATGGTATCTGAAAGTGTATTAGTAATTTTGCTAATACGCTTTTCTATTTTTATGGAAAAGTGTATGAAAACTTGTTATACTAAACACAATACAGAACAAACGTTCTTATTTTCTGATAGAGATATATTTTAAAGAGGATGATAATGATGCTCCCCTTTTTCACAAACCCATATCCAGATGAGTTGTTGTATTCAGCTATTGCACGTTATCACTTTTATAGCGGTAATCTTGATAATAAAGATACGTTGGAAGAGTTGTTTGGCACTCGTTCTGTGATTCCGAGTATGGAGATTGGTAGCCGCTTTTCAAAGTTGGCAGAGAAGCTTGGTTCCCATTATTCTATCGAAAATCTTTTAGCTAATCATACGATTTATCCTTATTATGCTATATTCCTTTCTAAAGGACGTCAAATAGAAATCCTACAAGACGTTTCTGGGGATGGAAAGGGTCTTTATACAAGATTAGGTATGGTAGCTGGGAGCATATGTAGAAAAGAAGGTCTTTATTATTGTGCAGAATGTGCAAGACAAGATAATGATATATACGGTGAGCCATATATACACCGTGAACATCAACTACAAGGAATAAACTATTGTCCTCACCATGAATTGCCTCTACGAAAATATCAAGTGGCAACAAATAGCAGAATTGAATACATTCGATTTGAATTAAATCAAATGAATCTATCATCCATTTATGAAGCCGATCTATATAAAGAGATTTCTATACAATTATCAAAACAGGCATATAAGTTGTTAAAAGTTCCATTACATCATATTTCAAGAAAAGAAGTCCAGCTAAAATATCGAAAATTATTGCGTGAGAAGCATTTAGTGACAGTTTCCAATCGAATACGTCAACAAGAGTTGTATCAAATGTTTCAAAATAGTTTTCCGAAAGGGTTTTTAGATAAATATGAAAGTGGTCTTGATATTATCGATGAATATAATTGGCTAAATGTAATTACACGTAATGTCAAACGTCATGTTCACCCTTTTCGTCACCTACTCATGCTGTATTTTCTTGAACAAGATGTAGGTGATTTTATTAAACTGAATACCGATGAAGGGCCATTCGGTAGCGGACCATTTCCTTGTTTAAATCGAGCAGCATCGCATTATCAAAAGTTAGTTATTCCAACCGTTGAAGTAACAAGAGATTATAAAACAAAATCTCCAATTGGCACTTTTACATGCTCTTGTGGATTTGTTTATGCAAGAAAAGGTCCCGATCAATCACTAGAAGATCGTTTCCGTATTGGGAGAGTGAAACAATTTGGACACGTTTGGAAAGATAAATTGGAGCAATTAGCGGATAAAGGATTAAGTAC
This sequence comes from Fictibacillus sp. Mic-4, assembly GCF_049843615.1. Lineage (NCBI taxonomy): Bacteria > Bacillati > Bacillota > Bacilli > Caryophanales > Fictibacillaceae > Fictibacillus > Fictibacillus sp. Mic-4. Next base: position 3,336 of record NZ_JBBHZM010000026.1, read on the forward strand.
AAGATCAATCGCTAAAGAATTAGGTGTGGATTCTAAAACGGTTAAAAGGAATTTATCGGAAGATGTCGAAATAAGTAATATAGTGCCAGCTACTAACCAAGAACTATTTGCTCAGTATAAACAAGACATCGTAGGAATGATAAAGAAATTTCCACAATTATCTCGCACAGCCTTACGAGCAAAATGTGAAAAGCAATATAGTTATTTATACCGTCATGATAAGAAATGGTTAATGGATGCATTGCCTACTAAGCAAAAGAAACATGAACAGACTAGTGTTGTTAATTGGACTAAGCGTGATCATGAGTATGCAGCTAAAATAAAAAAGTTATATAAAGAACTGTTGGAACTAGAAAAACCTGTCCGTATTACAAAGTCTTTAATCGGCAATAAACTAGGCATTTTAGCGAATTTAGAACGGCATTTAGATAAGTTGCCGAAAACAGAAAAGTTACTATCGGATATTACTGAATCTGTTCAACAATTTCAAATCCGTCGCTGTATTAAAGTAATTGACAAAATGTTACTTCAAGAAGGTCAGGTACTTCTTTGGAAGGTGCAAAGGATAGCGGCGGTGAAATCCCATCATTTCCATGAAATCAAGCCATATTTAGAGGACTATCTGCAACAAAAGCTGGATGTGAAGAGAAATGAGCAAACAACTAGTTAAATTGAATAATTGGCCATTTCAAAACGGAGAGAAAGCACAATTAACTTGGATTCATTCTCCTTTTATACATGATAAAAAAATCATGATCTATGCATACTTTAGAGCTAAAGGAAGAACAGAAAAGCTTTTGGCTGATTGGGGTACGTTGCCGGCTTTAGCAATTCAGCATTATTATATGAACGGTGATATTAGCAAAAGTATTGCACCAACAGGAACAGATGAAGTAGAAATAACGATTGATCCGAATAGTGTAAGCTATTTTGAGAAAGAATGGAGTATTTATGGTACGAATGATAAGGATATGTCACGTAGCTTCATTGTTTCTTATAAAAACAAAAAATATATTCTCCCGTTAATCGAAGTTGTACGAAGTATTTTAGCACCTAATCGTTTTTTGCTTTACCGACTTTTTGAAACAAACTCCTTTCCACAATATTTTATTGAGCAGCAAGATGCGAATAAAATACACCTTGATTTTACATCACAGTATCATGGTAAATACACCCAAGACAATTTTCTCTATCAGTTAGTATGGTTACTATCAAATCCGGATTTAAGAAGAGTATTTGAAAACGTAGCCTTTACTTTTATTAATACAGGCATTTTAAAATTTAATTGGTTATTTACACAGCCAATAACAATAAAAGCAATTGTCAAGTCCACCTCTACTGGTGGCACAATCCTTGGAATCACAAATGTAAAGAACAAGCACATTCCATATAATGAAATTTCGTTTACACATCCTGAAATTCTACATACGGAGAAATCAGGAGAAGCGAAAAAGTACACACTACATAGCAAAAGTCGTAATGGTAGTCAGCAAAATGAATTAACACTTGATGAAGAAGTTGAAGGGACAATAGATCAATTTGATCTAATTGAAATGGATAATCAAGTACATGAATATGTAAAGCTACCAAAAGTAACAAAGATCCGTAGAAATTCAAATAAGAAGCGTGACTTTGAGGATGAAAACACAAAGAAACGTTTTGTTGATGATCAAGGGAAGAGATCAACTTCAGATGTCGGTGGAAATAGGGTTGCTAAAGGCTTAGAAACTAAATCGCTATATGATATTCAGGTTCAAGGGGAATTGGGAGAGTTTATTAGAGTTCTGAAGGTATTAGAAAATTATCCGGAAGTACAGTCGATTAATGTAATTCAAGGGAGTTTAAAGGAATTTTCTAGTACCAAAAGGTTTGTTTATTTAAGTGATGGTATGACTGCGAGGAAGTATGTGATTGCTGAGATCAAACTGTTTCCAAATAAAGAAGTCAGCGTGATTGAAGTTGAGCGTGAAGATAGAGCCTTATCGACTTTAATATGTTTTATAAAAAATCAAGCGAATAAAAATTATTATTACCAAATAGTTTTAATGGGATTAATTGATAATCATGGTTCTTGGAATAAGGAACTTTTCCAACAAAATTACATAAGCTTTTTAACTTTAAGACATGGGAAGAAAGATGTTAATCATAGAGCTAGGAGATTATTTGGGAAAATAAGTAATTAGAAGAAGCCTTAATTCTATAAAAGGAGATAAAAAGTTATGAAAATTGAATGGATACGGTTAAAAGGATTTAGAAACTTTGATGATGAGACAATTAATTTTGCTAATCAAACTTTAATTATAGGGGCAAATGATGTTGGGAAAACTAACTTAATATATGCTTTACGTATACTGTTTGATCGAAGTCTAAGCGATAGAGATTTAGATTTATATAATAGTGATTATAATGTTTATACCAAAGCGGATTCTATTGAAATTACAGTAAAACTTGTAGAAGTAAAAGAAGATTGTTTAATAGCTGTATTTAAGGGAGATTTAAATGAGGGAACTGTCTTTATACAATATAAAAATACAAAAAATGGAGAATTCAGTATATTGTCAGGTCCTACAGAAGAAAACTTGGAGGAGAAAAACTCACGTTATTATATTAAGCGTTTAAATATGGAATATGTAAACACCAACAGAAACTTAGAAATGTTTATGAAACGAGAAAAAAATCAAATTCTAGAAGACGCTAAATTACAATTACCAGAAGAACAGGTGAAGTCAGATGAAAAATCGGTAGAAAAGATAAAAAGAGGATTAGAAGTTGTAAATAAAAGAGTTGATCGTTTGAACTATGTACAAAACTCTTTAAGTAAAGTAAATGAAGAATTAAGCTCACTTGCTATACATAATGAAGGTCAAGTATTGAGTTTTAGAAACGCAAATACTGATGTTACTAAAATGTTAGATAATCTTGAATTAACTTACAACACTGAAGAAGGAGCATTGACTTTAGGTGGAGATGGGAGAAATAATCAAATATTTTTAGCTACTTGGGTTACTAAACAAAAAAATATAAGTACTTTAGAAAAAGTAACTTTTTATGCGATAGAGGAACCAGAGGCTCATTTACATCCTCATCAACAAAGAAAATTATCGAGTTATTTATTAGAAAAATTTGATGAACAAGTTTTTATCACTACACATTCACCATATATAGCATCAGAATTTAAACCGGACAAAGTTGTTAAATTAATTACAAAAAACAAATGTACTAAGGCTGCCCAAGGTGGATGTAGTAATAAAATAAAAGTCGATTTTGATGATTTTGGCTACAGGTTAGATGCAATTACCTCAGATGTCTTTTTTGTAAACGCAGCTTTTTTGGTAGAGGGGCCTTCAGAAAAACTTTTTTACACAGCGCTTGCTAAACAATTAGGTATAGATTTAGATAGATTAAACGTATCTATCATATCTGTAAATGGTGTAGGATTTAAACCGTATATAAAAATTTGTTTAGCACTAGAAATACCTTTTGTATTAAGAACTGATAATGATATTTTCAGTAAAACAAAAAATGTTGGCGAAAAAAAAGTTGAATTTTCTTATAACGGTGGTATATCAAGAGTAATGGGAATAATAATAGATTTGTTAAAAACGGAGGAAAATGGTGAATTAATAAGCTATTGGAATGAGCATCTAGCAAAAAATGAATGGTTGAAAGGAACCCAACGTCCGCAAGAAGCAATAGATCTTGCTGACCATATTAGAAGAGAAGTTGAAAAAAACGGTATATATTTGTCCGAAGTAGATTTAGAAAACGACTTGGCGAACAGTAATTTATTTAACTCATTAAAAAGTTTTTATAATACTAGAACGGTTGCAAGTACAGTAAATAAAATGCAAACTGCAAAAGCTGAAAATATGTTGCAATTCTTAAAACAGCACTATACTGATTTAACTTGTTTAGCTGATGATAAGATAACCGAACCGCTCAAACGAATACAAGAATTAGCTGAGAAAGTTATTAAAGGAAATGAGTCTAATGATTAAACCTACAGGTGAACAAATAAAAATTATAGAATCGAAAGGAAATCTAGTTATAACAGCTAAACCAGGTAGTGGTAAAACATATACAATTGTAGAAAAGATAGCTGAAATATCAAATAGTCTGTTAGATTTCCAAGGAGTTATAGCAATTTCTTTTACAAGAAAGGCCAGTCAAGAGTTAGAACAACGTTATAAAAGAAAAAATGTAAAAAACGCCAATCATTTTTTCGGTACTATTGATAAATTCTATATCTCAGAAATTATTATACCTTTTTCGAAACAGTTATTTGGTAAAGGAGAGCCGTTAGAAGTCAAAGATTCATTAGATGATTATCCTCAATATAAGGTCCTGAAAAAGTTAAAAGAAACCAAAAACAGAACTGATAATGAATTGTTACAATTATTGCGGCAATCATTACAAGAAGGGTTGATATTTTTAGAAATTAGTGGTGAAACAGCATTATATATTTTAAACGAAGTACCTCAATGTCTACTATATCTTAAAGCAAGATATACACATATTTTTATAGATGAGTATCAAGACTGTGGTGAAATTCAACACGAAATATTTTTAAAATTAGTTAATCAGGGAATTAAAGGGATAGCTGTGGGGGATCTTGATCAAGCTATTTACGCATTTAGTAATAGGTATTCAAGATTTTTATTATCTTTAATAGGAGCAGATGATTTTACTCATTTAGAAATCACTCGTAATCACAGATGCCATAAATCAATATCGGATTATTCATTAGAATTAATGGGAATTACAAGGGAGAACATAGAAGAAGAAAAGCGAGTATTCAAAGTTAATGTAGAAGGATCGGATGAACAAATAATTAGTGCTATAGAAGATAATCTAGATGAAATAAAAAAGAAGTTTAATTTAAATAAAAATAGTGATTTTGCAATTTTATGTCGAGGAAACGATTCAGCTAGAAGAGCTTCTGAATTTTTAACAATTGAAAATAAACTTTTCGTAGATACACCTTTAGATAAGATTAATGGTAATTGGGCAAATTTATTTAATGATATATTAAATTCTTATTACTTATATAAACTTAATGAACTTACTGTACTTGATTTTGTAATTAAGTATATAGATGAAGAATTATATTATAAAAATTTTAGAAATGGTTTGGAATTAATTAATGAATTATTTAACTTAGATGAAAGTCAACTAGAGCAGAAATTAGAAAAATTTATTAAGATAGCTGAGTTAATCTATCCTGAACAAAAAGATGAGAGAATTGTTCACATGCTAAAAAGAATTTTAAATAATGAAGAAGAACTACATAGTTTCAAACCTGCTACAGAAAATGAAATAAATATTATGACACTTCATAAGTCTAAAGGATTGGAGTTTAAGTGTGTATTTTTAATGGACTTATATAGATGGATATTACCGCCTGAAGGTAATTGGGTATCCGATGAAGATTATATACAAGCATTAAATTTACATTATGTTGGGGTTACAAGGGCAATTGAAGCTTGTTATATTATGCAAGGAACTAAAAGATATAATGCATCTCGTAAAAGATATTTTGATGCTATTGAATCACCTTTTCTATATATAAATAATACACCAAATTTACGTGAGGAATTATATTGGTAATTCAAATAAGTAGATTTATAAATGTATGAGAAGGAAAATGATTTAATATTCTTTATTTATTTTAAGGTTTTAATCAAACTTTTTTATAAATAATGTGTAATACTTCACAAGAAATATACTTATTTTGATCAAACTTTTTTCAAAATGGGTTTATTTCATTTTACGCAATAATGCATGTTAGCAAGATGTTTTTGGTCAAACTTTATTTTAAAGCTACAATAATTGTAAAAACCAATTAAAGTTTACCTAAGAGCCGAGCGAAACGCAGGTATCCACTCCTGTTTTTCCTCGGCTTTTTTCTCTGCTGCCAAAGGGCTGCAAACCTCTAAATGTCTTGATAAATCAAGCTTTCCACTAATTTTTTCTCCGTTATTTTCTCCAATCTAATCCCGAATCCAAGCTCCTGCTTCTGCATTCACGATCAAACTTTAATTGCTTTTTTTGACCCCAATTTACCCTGTTTTTTATGCAAACTTTATTTGCTTCGGAATTGAGATGAAAAGGACGTAGAAAGGCTGGGAAGCCTTGTGGATGTAGAGGTTGGAGGGTGAAGGGAAGAGGGGAGCGGCATGAGCAGGCTTTTTTGCCGTTTACAGTAAAGAAGAAACAAAAAGGCCTCTTCGCTCTTAGGGCGGGAGGCCATCTGCTTTTATTTGCGATCCAGACTGGAGGTGTCTCTGGCCTTCTCTTGCCTGGGGAAGAAGGTATAAGACAGAGAGACGACACCATCAATAATCAGAATCAGCGACCAAATTCTGCTGATGTTATTGACAGTCGTATTATTGGATGGGAAAATTGGTTGCTTTTCTGAGAACCAACGGCTCAGCACATCCGTCAGGTCCTGTGGACTGCTGATTTGGTCGGAGAGGCCGAACAGAAGAACAAAGACGATATGGGCAATCACATAGACAAGCAAATGTTTAAAGAATTGCTTTCTTTCGTGCTGTGCATGTGCTTTTCCATACAGCTTCTTGACGCCTTCCACATCAGGAACAGGCTGTCCTTTCCAGCCCGCCACTTTTCTCTGGATAAACGAATCGAGCCGTTTGAAATCGCTCTTTCCATATGTGAGTGCATACACAATAAACACAACAATCACAGTTTGGTAACTGGAGAACTTTCCTGTTTTCATATAGTCATAGAGGCCCATGATTGCAATCCATAAATCATTTACAATGAACAGGATGAAAAATGCAATGCTTAAACGCTTTAAGCCGAACCAGTAACGCAGCAGCAAAAAGGTTAAAATGGAAACCCAAAAGATGGATTCGGCAATAATAAGAAATAACCACTTATTTTCTAAGATAAAATCCATTTTTATCATCCCCCTTAATCGCCGGGCTGTATATCCAGCCACTTCAAACCAGCTTCCAAATGAAGAAGCTATCCCTCAATTTAAATAAAGCATTCCTTTTATTCTTTTCTGTTGGATCAATGTTGAAACGCAGCCCCTGAAGCTGCAAAATTGTCCGAATAATAGATTCCTTTTGTTGTTTGACTATTTCTTCCAGGATGGAGTACTTGAGCTTTTTGGAGAGCAGCTTAAAATAAAAGTGTTGAGGCTAACCATCTTCTTTATTTTATTAAAAACCATCAGACAGGGCTGAAGGTATAATTATTATACCATTTAATTTCCAAAAAAATATAGGGAATATTGGTAAGGGGACCCATTTTACCGAGAAAAGCTGATGAATATTCAGACGAAAATCAAAATGGATATAAACCACAAACTTTACTAAACTACTTTAAAATTATAGAAGTTCTGGGATTTATCAATCACATCCTACGATTGTTCTCGAACTTAATATATAAAGAGACCTTTAATTGAAAAAGGATAATGTTTAAAAATAAAGGAATTGTTCTAGCAATCGAGAATAAGTCTATAGCTAAAAATATATACGGGATTGCAAAATAACAGGAACATAGGAGGAATGGGAAATGAAAATCAATAGAATAGACATGTGGGTCTCATCGTAAAGGATCTTCCTGCCGCTAAAGCCTTTTTTCTTGACCTTGGACTTGAAGTGTTAGGGGAAGCAGAAGTGAAAGGAGAGTGGGTGGAACGGATACTCGGACTGAATGATGTTAGAGGGACGGTTGTAATGTTCGGGATGCCAGACGGCCAGGCAACTTTGGAGCTGGTCAAATTCCATACGCATGAAGAAGACATTCAGCAATCTTTTGCAAATACCTTGAGTATCCAGCATATTGCCTTTGCTGTTGAAGATATTGAAGCCATTGTTGCCAAATTGAAAAAGAAAGGCGCAGAACTTTTTGGTGAGATACAAAACTACGAAAATACTTATAAATTATGCTACGTTCGTGGTCCAGAAGGAATTATTTTAGAGCTGGCGGAGAAAATCAAATAACGATTGAAGCGAACTTTGTAAACAAACGGGACGCTATGATGGAGCAAGACAAGCAGGAAATGATCCAACTTTTAAAAAAGCTGAAACTTTGCTCTGTTTGATAAGAATCCATTTTGATCAATCTTTTTTCAAAATGGATTCTTTTTGTTCTGTAGAAGCATACAAGCTATATAAGTGGACCTATACATGAATCTATAAAAAATACCCATTACTATATTTAAATTAAGAATAATGTACGTAGGCTTCTCTTTATTCAACTAACGGCGGCAGATAAGCTCAAGAAGGTATGTTTTAGTAAATAAATGGTTTATAATCAGGTTATCTAAGTTATGAATAAGGATGATTTTTATGATGACCGTAAAGGACTTATTTCAATTGTCCGTTACAAAGAACTTTTCGGTTGTTGCAGGCGAAAATGGACTAAATAAAATCATTTCAAGTGTTGGAATTTTAGACTTTGAATATAGTAACGGTATTGAGCCAGTGAGAGAAACTGCTTTTAGTCCTCATAGTCTTGTACTCAGCAGCTTATTATTTGCTTTCCAAAAACCGGAACTTTTAATCGAGACAATAAGAGAGCTCATTAAGTTAAAGGTGAGTGCCTTAGCCTATAAGCCGGTTATTTTTCGAGAATTGCCGGACGAGGTTCTGCATTTCGCAAATGAGCAAGATTTTCCGATATTACGTTTCGGTGGAGACGAATATTTTGAGGAAATTATTTTTGAAGTGATGAATTCAATTAAAAGCAGGGAAAATGACCTCTTTTTGCAAAATATGATGCGATGCTTGATCGAAGACGAAGTATCAGAGCTACAACTACAGTCCTTTTTACAACAGATGAATAAACCATTTGAGAAATACGTGTTTGCCGCCAATATTCGAATGATGCAATCAGAGAACCCTCAATGGATGGACCCCTTTCTTCAATTCCAGTCATTTTTGAAGTCAGGCATCGTCTGCACTTATAAAAACAGTATTCTGATCATATTGACGGACAAATCTGAGCGGCTCCAATTTGCCAAACTACTAAACGAATGGATGAACCTATATGGAATTCCAACCGATGAACTGACAATTGGCTATGGTCAAGTCCACCAGACACATACGGAACTTCATCTAGCTGTCAGAGAAGCGTATTATGCCCGGATAATGGCCAACATTGAAACAAAGCCTGTTTGTCACTACGCGGATCTGGCATCAGAACGTCTGCTTATAGAGCTCTACCGAAAGGATGCACAATTCGCGAGCAGGTATGTGAAAGAATACTTGGGACCTCTTCTAACTGAAAAAATAGATAAGGATTTGCTACAAACCGCAGTTACATTTGTGTTAAAGAAAGGCAATGTGAAGGAAGTAGCGGACGCACATTATTGTCATCCCAATACTATCCGCTATCGCATGGCGAAAATACGTCAATTAATAGAGCCTTTTGGTAACGAGTTTGTTTTTTATGAGAATCTATCCACGGCGGTAAAATTGTACTTACTTCATAAATTGATCGAGCAAACCTCTTTGGAATGAATACAAAAATAAGCTGAAAATTTTAGAATCACTATCAAATTATTGTTTTTTCTCTTGTGGTATTCTTGGTTTTAGTCAAGGAGGGAAAGAGATGAAACAATATATAGGTGATGGAATGTTGTTGGTGACAGCGATTATTTGGGGAAGCGGATTTGTTGTAACTGATATTGCATTGCAATATTTAACCCCCTATCAGGTAATGGCGGGAAGGTTTGTACTGGCTACACTTTTACTTACAATGCTATTTGGATTCAAACTCAAAACCCTTACCAAATCCGTTGTGTGGAAAGGAGCCATACTTGGCACGTTTTTATTTCTGGGTTTCGTTTTACAAACGGTTGGCTTGCAGTATACCACACCTTCTAAGAATGCATTTTTAACTGCCGTCAATGTGGTGATTGTACCGATTATTGCTTACCTGCTGTATAAGCGAAGAATTGATCGATATGAAATGGCCGGTTCCGTCATTGCCCTGGCAGGAATTGGCTTGTTATCCATTGAGAGTTCCATGACTGTAAACATAGGTGATCTATTATCGCTTGCGTGTGCAGTAGCTTTTGCCTTCGATATTTTTTATACAAATCGTTTTGCAAAAAAGGAAGACCCTATATCACTGACTATCGTACAATTCATAACGGCTTCCCTTTTAAGTGTAGTGGCTGTCCTGATTAAAGGAGATATACCAACATCATTGGCAAGTGAAGGAGTTTATTCGATTTTGTATTTAGCCGTCTTTTCAACGACGATTGCCTATCTTTTTCAAAATAAAGCTCATCAATATACTACAGCTACAAAAGCAGCCATTATTTTATCTACGGAATCTTTTTTCGGGATGCTGTTATCTGTTTTATTTTTACACGAAGTATTGACCGGACGTATGGTTACGGGGGCGGTATTCATTATGATCGCCATCTTGATTGCTGAACTGAAGCCATTCTTCAAGAAAAACCAACCTGTTAAAAATGTACGTGAGAGCAGTTAATTATAGCAATCGGCTCGTAAGTAACCCTTCATTTTGATCCTTACCTGTGCACATTGTAAAGGGTTGTATTTAAACAACCAGGTGCGTTAGTTTAAGTAAAAGTAATAGTAAACGACTTTTTTGTATAGAATATTTGTTTCATTGAAAAAGGTTATTTACTACGGCTGTTGCCCTGAGTTACTCAGGGTAACAGCTTTTTTCAATTATTACAGTATAAAAATGTTTTTCACTTTATATATTGAAGGTAGTATAAGTAATAATAAGAGATAAGAGGTGACACGAAATACACATTCTGGACTTAAAAAGGAATTTTTAACATGAATAGCGAAATGATGATTTAAAGATTTTTATTGCAGGAGTTGAGAAAAATTAATGTTTCAATTCGATCCCTTTATAGGAAGTTAATTGGTCTGACGCAAGCGGCCGCAATTCTTCAATAATCTTTCTTTATGTTTAAAGTACTTACTTTAAGAACCGACTGGCAGATCCTTTTAAGCAGGGATATAAGCTATAATAAGGGTAGTATGATATGGAGGTTTATAACATGTCTATTGCAGATAAAATCATCAGAGAACTTGATAAGTTAGATGAAAAAGAGCGACAAAAGGTGCTAAAAAAAATTAAAGATAAGTATATGTCCAATGAGGTTATTTTATTGGGCGAAAATTATGCCTGGTGGGATAATGAGGAGGATGACATATACAATGAAAAGTAAGGTGAAACAGGGTAAAGTTTAGTTGGCAGACGTAGTTTTTAAAAGCACACCCCAATGCAAGCAACGCCCTGTTATTATTGTAGGCAATGAACTAGCATTAGATGTTGATGTAATTATTTCCCCTGTTACAAGCCAACCGCGAAGAAATGAATTTGACGTCGTTTTAGAATACTGGAAAGAGGCTGGTTTGTTAAAGCCATCTGTAGCTCGTACCTCTAAAATTATTTCAATCCATGGATCCGAACTAAAACGTAAATTAGGTCAACTTGATAATCATGATCTTCAAAGAGTATTACATATGTGTAGAAATTTATTTTAGCAGTCGAAATTACAAAAAGTATTTGTTTTGACTTTTTCGCCCTTTAAAGGCTTACTTCAATTTAAAGATATTACATATTAAAAAATCCCAATCTTTCAAAACCATTAACGAAAAATTGGGATTTATTTATTTTACAAATTGCGTTTTTATACCGGAAAGGTCATTCGAATGGGAAAACATTATTTTAACTTAATGCATCTTTTTGAAGGCTCTTTAAGTGTCAAAAGAACTTATCCGACTGATTATTCTTTAGTTTAAATTTTTTGTACTGATGATAAAATCTGTATTCTCACATTTTGGCATTTGATTGAACCGCTTTAAGCAACCGAAATAATTGTGTTGTAGTTGATCTTAAATTGTTAAATGTAACCGCTGGATCCATCGCTTCTTCCAGTGCCATGGGACGATTGGTGATCGAAAAAAAGGAAGTAATGCCGAGTTCATTTAATCGATCAGCCTCTTCAGTTATACAGCCTGCCAGTGCAATGACAGGAATTTTATGCTTATGGGCAAGTTTGGCTACTCCAAGAGGGGCTTTTCCCATGGATGTTTGGCCGTCCAGCTTTCCTTCCCCTGTAATCACTAAATCGGCCCCGTGCATCTTTCTTTCCATCCCGATTATTTCTAATACTAATTCGATCCCTGACTGGAGCCTGGCATCTAACAATCCAGCAAATGCAGCTCCAAGCCCGCCGGCAGCCCCAGCACCGTCGATGTTATGAATATCTTTCCCGAGCTCCTGGCGAACAATCCGGGTAAAGGTTTCAAGCCCTTTATCCAGCTCTTTGATCATCTCTGGAGTCGCTCCTTTTTGCGGGCCGAAAATAAAAGCCGCGCCGTTTGGGCCATAAAGAGGGTTGTTTACATCACAAGCTACTTTAAATGTACAAGCTTTCAACTCAGGGATTACATGCTTTGTATCAATTTTTCGAATATCCCGTAAGCCTTGTCCTCCCGGGGAGACTTCTTCATTGAGCTGAGTTAAGAAGCTAAAGCCCAGCGCTTGTAGCATCCCCACACCTGCATCATTTGTAGCACTACCGCCGAGTCCGATGACAAATTCCCGGCAACCTTTATTTATCGCATCCCTAATCAGTTCACCTACACCATATGTAGTTGTAATCAATGGATTGCGCTTGTTCAAAGGAACAAGAGGTAAACCACATGCAGCTGCTGCTTCAATAACCGCCGTTTTTTTATCTCCTAGAATACCGTATACAGCATCGACTTTTTCATTTAATGGTCCAGTTACTTCTTTATGGATAAACTGCCCTTCAGTCGCCTGGACGAGCGCTTCCACAGTACCTTCCCCGCCATCCGCTAAAGGGAGAGCCACAATCTCGGCTTCATGATCAACATCCCATATTCCTAAAGAAATAGCTTCACTAGCATCTATAGAAGAAATACTTCCTTTAAATGAATCTATTGCTATTAAAATCTTCATGTTAGTAGCCCCCTTATCCGGAATACCTTCCTGCATCCGATTTTTATAAAAGAATATCATAAATCGATCCATATTCCGAATTCTCGCAAAAATTCGCCGGCCATTTAAAGGCAGGTAGTTGCCGTAAAACGGTGTATGTTAAAATAAGCTCATTAAACATCCAGAAAAATAAATGAATAGGAGGGAATGATTTGTTCACGTTATCTACTTTGAGTACATTTGTGCTTATCGTATTAGGGCTATTTTTAATCCCGGGCCCGGCTGTGCTCCTTACCGTCACTCGTACTGTTCAGAGCGGGCGCAAAGCGGGCGTCATGGCCAGCCTCGGAATCGCGACCGGAGATTTCATTCATACCTTATTTGCAGCAGTGGGACTTTCTGCCATTTTGATGACTTCCGCGCTCGCTTTCAATGTTGTAAAGTTTGTAGGGGCAGCCTACTTGCTTTATTTAGGAATTCGAGCTCTTTTGGAAAAGCCGAAAACCCCCGAGCTGCCAGAGGTTGCTCCGGTGACAAATGCAAGCTCTTACGGCCAGGCGATTTTAGTTGAAGTTTTAAACCCGAAAACCGCCCTTTTCTTTCTATCGTTTTTGCCGCAGTTCGTACATCCACAACAAGGGTCATCCTTTTTTCAATTCCTGGTCCTTGGCTTAATTTTTGCGGTGCTTGGCGCGTTCTACACAACGATGATTGCAATGAGCGTTCGCCTGCTCGGGCGGATGATCAAGCGGATTTCCTGGCTTGGCCGATGGAGCGGCAAGATTGTAGGGGCGATCTATATTGGATTAGGATTGAAAGTAGCCATTCAGAGCCGATGAAGGGTTTGTACAAAAGGAATGAGCGATGAAGAGGTTTGCTCTAACGTAATATGGAGATACTAAATCTAGTAAACAAGCACGAACGAGAACGACGTGTCCCGATTGAATGGAAGGAAGTGGCTATGAAGACAAAGGTAGATTTTTTTACTCGAAAGAAAATAGAATCGGGCATTTCTTTAAACGACATTCAATTACAAGCAGTGAGGCATACGGAAGGACCGCTGCTTTTACTGGCGTCGCCAGGATCGGGAAAAACGACGACCATCATTATGAGGATCGGCTATTTGATCGAAGAAAAGGGCATCGATCCTGCAAGAATCAAGGCGGTGACTTTTAGCCGGGCATCAGCCAATGATATGAAGGAACGCTTCAAACGTTTATTTCCGGACCTTCCTCCGGTTGATTTTTCAACGATTCATAGTTTTGCATTTGAAGTTGTGCGGGATTTTTTTCGGAAGAGGGGAATACCTTATCAGATTATTGAGGGGAACATCGGCTTCGAAGGGAAAGAAGCCTTTGATCCGAATCATCCGCCGCTCCATAAAAAGATCATCTTGAGAAATATGTTCCAATCAATTGTCGGGGAAAACATAACCGAAGATCAAATGGAGGAGCTCTTAACCTATATTAGTTTTATTAAAAACAAAATGATTCCGAAAGGCGAATGGCCATCAGTTAAAGTGAATGTTCCGAAAGCCGGACAGATCTTAAGAGAGTATGAGGCATTCAAGAAATCCGGTACGAACAAGTTGCTGCTTGATTATGATGATATGCTGGCGGTTGCTCAACAGGCATTAAAACAGGACAAGGAGCTTCTTCGAAAGTATCAGGACCGTTACGATTATGTGCTCACGGACGAAAGCCAGGATACGTCATTGGTGCAACATGCCATCATCGAAAAGCTTGTTCAAAACCACGGGAATCTTTGCGTAGTCGGAGACGATGACCAATCCATTTATAGCTGGCGGGGAGCGGAGCCAACCTATTTATTAAACTTTAAAAACGTATACCCAAAAGCGGTCATATTGTTCATGGAGCAAAACTATCGGTCGTCAAGGGATATCGTGGATGTCGCCAATCAATTCATCAAACGAAATAAAAATCGGTACAACAAGAACATGTTTACAAAAAATGCTTCACATCAGCCGATCGAAACTAAAAGATTTGCTGAGTATAACGATCAGACAACATATCTTGTCCAAGAAATAAAAAAGGTCGAAAATCTCTCTGAAGTAGCCGTTTTGTATCGGAATAACTCCTCTTCCATTGCTTTAATTAATGCGTTTGATCGTGCAGGAATTCCGTTCTATATAAAGGATAGTGACAATCGCTTTTTTTCGCACTGGGTCGTTGAAGATGTTTTGAATTTCATGCGGATGAGTTATACAGATAAGCGGCCTGGCATTCTGGAAAAAATCCATTTAAAATTCAATGGGTACATTAGTAAAAAACAGATGGCGCAAGTGATGGGAATAAATAATAACGAATCTGTTTTTGATAATTTGCTCAACTATGTTCAGTTGCAAGACTATCAAGTAAAGCAGTTGAAAGAGAGCAAGGAAACGTTTCGGAAAATGAGAGGGAAAGAGCCGCAAGATGCAATCCGCATTATTCGAAAGCGGTTAGGCTATGAAAAGGCGCTTCAGAAAATGTGTGACCGCCTCGGTTTCCGCAAAGAATACGTATTTGGCATCTTAAACACATTAGAAGAGATTGCGGTCGGACTAAAGACGATGGAAGAGTTTGCAGGGCGACTTAAACATCTCGAGACCGTTTTAAAGACATCTAAATTCAAAAAAGGGCAAAATGCCGTGACGCTCTCTACTTTTCATAGTGCAAAGGGGCTGGAGTTTGAGCGGGTATATATGATTGATCTAATCGATGGTATAATTCCTTCAGCCGATGACTGCCTCTCGGCGGATGACAATGCTCTTGAAGAAGCCGCCCGCTTATTTTACGTGGGAATGACACGGGCGAAAAGGCATCTGGAACTTCTCAATTATAAGAAAAAAGATGGCGAGAGAGTTAAGCCATCTCCGTTTGTTTCACATGTTCGACGGATAATGAATCCGCCGACGGACAGCAATGATCGAAACAGGAAAGTAGTGAAAGCAGGAAGCACATTCATTCCGTACAACCCGAATGCGCTCAAGGATCCGGGGCAATTGGCGGCCGGAAAGGTCATTAAACACCGGGTCTTTGGGCATGGAGAAATTATACGATTTGATGAAGAATTTATTGAAATACAGTTTCAGAAAGAGGTTAAAAAGCTCGCAGTCAAGACGTGTATTGAAATGGGACTGCTAGAGCTAAGTGAAAGTAGGGAAAAAGATGAATTGGATCGAACAGATTAAAAATTATTCAGCCTTTAATGAACAAGAACAAAAAGATAAAGAAATTATGCTGAAATGTCTGGACCAGTTTGATGATGTTCTCACGAGAAATAACGACATCGTGCATATCACAAGTTCGGCGTTTGTCGTCAATAAAAATAGAGATAAAGTGTTGATGGTTCATCATAATATTTATAACTCGTGGTCCTGGACAGGCGGTCATGCAGATGGGGATGAAGATTTATTGCATGTCGCCATAAAAGAAGTAAAAGAAGAGACAGGAGTAGAAACGATTCGGCCTGTGATTGATGACATCTTTTCTTTAGATATTTTGCCTGTCGTAGGACATGAGAAAAGAGGGAAGTATGTAGCGCCGCATTTGCATCTTTCCGTTGCCTACTTACTAGAGGGCGACGAGAATGAACAGCTTGCCATCAAGCCCGATGAGAACAGCGGCGTCCAATGGATCCCGTTTGAAGAAATCGACGCGTATTCAAATGAACCTCACATGAAGGCGGTTTATAAAAAAATCATAGCTAAAATTAATGCGTTATCGATATAGTCTGCCTGTGAATATTCGATAAGGAGTGCCGCCACATGAGGATCAAGCTGGCATGTGGCGGTATTCCTTTTATTGTTCGCTGCATAACAAATCATTCATTAACTATGTATAAAATAGTTTTTATTTTCCATATTGACAATTATTCAAACGTATTATAATATTCTGAATAAATATCCTAAAGGCGATGATGAGGGAAAGTAGGATCGGGTATTTTTTTAAAGAGAGCTTCGGGAGCTGAAAAGAAGCAAAAAATCCGGATTTGAACAATGGCCTCTGAGCTTCGTGCTGAACGTGCCTTGTTGGTTAGGCATCAGTAGGTTCCGACGAGATTTGGTACTCGTTAACCATACCATCGTATAAGAGCCAGGTATACCATGGCTATACAGCGCTTTGCTCCGTACGAATTAAGGCTGCTTATGTGAATAAGCAGTGAATGAAGGTGGTACCACGGGATTCATACCTCGTCCTTTTCGTAATGATTAGGGCGGGGTTTTTAATTTACTCTGCTAAGCGAGAAAAGGAAAAACGAGGGCTTCAGCAATTAAAA
This sequence comes from Fictibacillus sp. Mic-4, assembly GCF_049843615.1. Lineage (NCBI taxonomy): Bacteria > Bacillati > Bacillota > Bacilli > Caryophanales > Fictibacillaceae > Fictibacillus > Fictibacillus sp. Mic-4. The sequence continues at coordinate 20,553 of NZ_JBBHZM010000026.1, forward strand.
CTTGGGCAAGCCAATTTTCCTGAGGTAAAAGCAGGTAAAGGAGGAAAGAGATATGAGTCAAGCATTAGTATTGCAATCGGATTTTGGCATTAGCGATGGGGCGGTCAGTGCCATGTACGGGGTTGCCCATTTAGTCAATCGTGATATTCGCGTTTTTGACTTAACGCATGACATTCCCCCATATAATATTTGGGAAGGATCGTACCGTCTGTTGCAGACGATGAACTATTGGCCGAAGGGAACCGTCTTCGTTTCCGTCGTTGATCCTGGAGTGGGTTCATTACGCCGAAGCATTGGTGTGAGAACAGCTTCAGGCCATTTCGTTATAACACCGGATAACGGCACGCTTACCCACATTTCACATGCGATTGGGATTGAGGAAGTTCGGATCATTGATGAGTCGATCAATCGTCTGCCGTATTCGAGTGAATCGTACACGTTCCATGGGCGGGACATTTATGCGTATACCGGGGCGAGGCTTGCCTCTAACGTGATCACGTTTGAAGAGGTCGGGCCGGGTGTGCCCGTCTCATCGATTGTGGCATTGCCGCTTTTTGAAGCTTTTGTTAAAGAGGATAAGATAACAGGAGCGATCGATATTTTGGATGTACGCTTCGGAAATCTCTGGACGAACATTCATCGTTCGCTCATCGAACAATTAGGCATCAACTATGGCGATAAAATAGAAGTGGTTATCACAAACGAGGCGCACAAGCGCAAAGTTTACAATAACATCATGTTGTTTGGGCGGTCATTTGCCGATACGAGAGAGGGCGAACCGCTCGTGTTCATCAATTCATTAGATAATGTTGGAGTCGCCATTAATCAAGGATCATTCGCAAGGGCATACAACGTTGGCACAGGCACGGATTGGCGCCTTTCCATCCGTAAGGTACCGCGATGATAAAAAATGGGGGTTAAGAAAATGGGTAAAAACCAACTTTCAACGAAAACGATAGTAGCGATTGGAATCGGAGCAGCTGTATTTGTCATTTTAGGGCGGTTTGTCTCCATTCCAACAGGGATTCCAAACACGACAGTGGAAACAGCGTATGCGTTTTTGGCACTTATGGCACTGTTATTTGGGCCAATTGCAGGAGGATTGATTGGCCTTATCGGACACGCATTGAAAGATGCTATCTTTTATGGCACTCCGTGGTGGAGCTGGGTCATCGTTTCGGCATTGGTCGGTTTCCTGTTCGGCCTTGCATCCAGGAAAATCAACCTTGATGAGGGGCGGTTCGGTGCGAAGCAAATGGTATCTTTTAATATCATCCAGGTGATTGCGCAGGCGATTGGCTGGTTTTTCATCGCACCGATGCTCGATATTCTCATTTATGCGGAGCCGGCGAATAAAGTGTTTGTACAGGGGATTGTTGCCGGAGTGTCAAATATGGTTACGGTTGGAGTGCTGGGTACGCTTCTTGTGGCAGCTTATGCAAAAACGCGCACAAAAAGCGGCAGTTTGCGAGTCGAAAAATAAACCGGAGGCCAATGCCTTCGGTTTTTAAAGTAGGTACAATAGTCTTCAATAATAGAAGATTAGAAGGTTTGAGACAGGAGATGTTTATGAAAAAGCCAATTATTGCGTTTAACAATTTTAGCTTTAAATATCGGAGTCAACAAGAGCCAACGCTTTACAATATTGATTTAACGATCTATGAAGGCGAGAAAGTGTTGATTGTCGGGCCGTCGGGGTCCGGGAAAAGCACTCTTGCCCATTGCATGAATGGACTCATTCCTTTTTCGTACAAAGGAGAGATCACGGGCAGCCTGCAAATGATGGGGAAAGAAACGAAAGACCAGTCGATTTTTCAATTGTCCAAAATGGTCGGCACGGTGTTGCAAGATCCGGATGGGCAATTTATCGGGCTTACAGTCGGGGAAGACATTGCGTTTGCATTAGAAAACGACTGCATTCCGCAGGATGAAATGACGGGCCGGGTTACCACCGTTTCGAACATGGTTGGCATGAATGATTACCTTCATTCATCGCTTCACCAATTATCAGGCGGGCAAAAGCAACGTGTTGCACTTGCAGGTGTCATGGTCGATAACGTAAACATTCTACTTTTTGATGAGCCGTTAGCGAATCTCGATCCGGCAACCGGAAAAGAAGCAATCGCTCTTATCGATCGGATACAAAAAGAAACGAATACGACGGTTGTCATTGTCGAGCATCGACTGGAAGATGTGCTGTATCGTGATGTCGACCGCATTATTGTCATGAACAAGGGACGGATTGTGAGCGATTTGCATCCGGATGAGCTTCTTGCCACAAACGTATTAGAAGAGTGCGGCATCCGAGAACCGCTCTATTTAAAGGCGATTAAATATTCAGGTTCAGCCATCACGCCGGACATGCTTCCCAGCCATATCGAAAGCGTGAACCTGGACAACTGCAAGGATAACTTGCTCCACTGGCTTGAAAAAAAGGATGGCATATCAGAGCCGAAACATAAAGCCGAACCCGTTCTCCAGCTTGAATCGGTCTCGTTCAGCTATGAATCTGGCAAAGAAATCTTAAAGGACATTTCGTTTACGATCCACAAAGGCGAGATGGTCAGCATCGTCGGGGCAAACGGCGCCGGCAAGTCGACGTTGACGAAAGTGATTTGTGGGTTTGAAGCACCAACGCGGGGGAAGCTTTACTATAACGGCAAGGACATGACAAATGACTCGATTAAGGAACGCTCGCTAAAAGTTGGCCTCGTTATGCAAAATCCGAACCAAATGATATCGAAAACGTTTGTTTATGATGAAGTCGCATTTGGCCTTGTCATTCGTGGCGTGCCTGAGGCGGAAATTCGTGAGCGAGTCGAAGAAACATTGAAAATTTGCGGCCTGTATCCTTTTCGCAATTGGCCGATATCAGCGCTAAGCTTCGGGCAGAAAAAGCGGGTCACGATTGCGTCCATCTTAGTGCTGCAGCCGGAAGTGATTATCCTTGATGAGCCGACGGCCGGTCAGGATTTCCGCCATTACAAAGAGATTATGGAGTTTTTAGTCGAGTTAAATCAAAGAGGGGTCACAATACTGATGATCACGCATGACATGCATCTCATGCTGGAATACACCCCGCGTGCGATTGTTATCGCCAATGGAAGAAAGCTAGCGGACAAATCGGCAGCTGACGTATTGACGGATCGCAACATTATTAGGGAAGGCAATTTAAAAGAAACGTCCCTTTTAGATCTTGCCGAACGGTTGCAGCTCCCCGAACCAGGTGAATTTGTCCGTCATTTTATTCACGTTGATAAAGGGGGAAATGGAATTGGCAGTAAATATGTTAGCGTTCGTTGACCGCCCATCGCCGATTCACCGGCTGAGCGGGGCAACGAAATTCCTTTGTTTTATCATGTGGTCGCTTGCAGGAATGTTAACGTATGATACGCGTGTCTTGTTGTTTATGCTCGTCGCAAGCCTTATCATCTTTACCGTTTCAAAAATAAAAGTGAAGGAAGTGTCATTTGTTTTACTCTTTATCTTCCTTTTTTTGTTTCTTAATGACATCGCGATCTTTATTTTTTCCCCTTTAGAAGGAGTGAAGATTTACGGAACGAAACATGTGTTGTTTCACATTGCGGGGCAATATGATGTAACTGTTGAACAATTGTTTTATGAGCTGAATATTACATTGAAATATTTTTCAATTATTCCTGCCGCACTTCTATTCATTAAAACGACGAACCCGAGTGAATTCGCATCGTCCTTGAACCGGATCGGCGTCAGTTATCGGGTGGCGTTTGCGGTCGCTATTGCCCTCAGGTATATTCCGGATATCCAGCGCGACTTTCAGACGATTGCCCACGCCCAGCAAGCGCGGGGAATAGACATGTCGCGGAAAGAAACGATTTTCAAACGGGCAAAAAACGCGCTGGCGATTGTCTTGCCATTGATCTTCTCCAGTCTTGAACGGATTGAAACGATCAGCAATGTGATGGACCTTCGCGGCTTCGGAAAGCACAAAAAACGCACATGGTATAGCGCCCGACCGTTTAAAAAAAGCGATTATATTGCGCTTATTACTGTAGTTGCCTTATTTACTGTCTCCATGCTTGTGACCTTTTACGATGGTAGCCGGTTTTACAATCCCTTTGTTTAGCCCGCGGTGTCCGAGTGAAGGCTTCGAACATACCTCTTAATCAAACGTTTGATTAAACAAAATTGAAGCCCTGGAATTGGGTTTCTTTTTTGCAAATTAAAAAAAGGAAAGCACCTTATCAAAAGAGAATCTATAAATTAATAAACAAAAGAAACATTCTTGAAACAAGTAGCACCATAATCAGGTTAATCTATGTAAAGATAAATTTATGCCTCTAAAAAGAAGATAGATATTGGAAATTGTATCTCATTGGAAATGGCAAAATCAAATAAATGGAGGCTCAAAATGAAGGTCAAACGAATTGTTGCCAATATAGATACCCAAAATATTGAGGCAGCTGAATGCTTTTACCAGGAAGTACTCGGCCTTGACTTAATGATGGATCATGGCTGGATTGCAACGTATGGGACAAACGAGGAAATGAATATCCAAATTAGTTTCGCCTCACAAGGAGGCTCTAACACGCCTACTCCTGATCTTTCGATTGAAGTCGATGATGTTGATATGATGCTTGAACGTATGACAGAGGCTGGTTTTCCGATAGAATATGGTCCAGTTGATGAACCGTGGGGAGTTCGGCGCTTCTATGTCCGAGATCCATTTGGCAAGCTCATTAACATCCTGACCCATATATCAAATTGATGCCCTAAGAAAGGAGGAAGAAATGAAACTCAATCATCTAAATTTAACCGTGACAGATGTCCAGGCTACCCGGGAGTTTCTAGAAAAATATTTTGGTTTAACGTGCAAGGCAAGCCAGGGAAATGGCTTTGCAGTAATGCTGGACGATGATGGTTTCGTGTTAACGTTAATGAAAGGGGAGGCTAATTATCCGAAAACCTTCCACATAGGTTTCCCCCAGAAAAGCGAAGAGCAGGTGGATAAGATCAACCAACAGTTAAAAGAAGCAGGCTTTGATGTGAAGCCTCCGATACGGTCTCATGCATACACGTTCTACGTCAAGGCGCCAGGGGGATTTATGATTGAGGTACCCTGTTAATTAAGGCACAATTTCTCATATTGCCTATATTTTTAAAAAATTCTGTTGACAATTCAGTTTGATCCATGTATTATTGCATATAATCAAATGACCAAAAAGCAAAGATTGGAAATAGTAGAAGGAAGGATAAGCTTCTTTAGAGAGCCGATGGTTGGTGGGAATCGGCAGTTATCGCCTTTGAACTCATCCAAGAGCTGCTCCCTGAACCGTTGAAGTAGGGGACGCCGGATTCTCCCGTTATGAAGATAGGCAGTGATGGCTGCCGAAAATGAGTGGGTTAATCTTATTTTGATTGATCAATTAGAGTGGTACCGCGAGCAATGCCTCGTCTCTATTGTTATATAGAGACGGGGCTTTTTTTATCCCGCAAAACAGTTAACGCAAGAGGTTTTCCACGTATGCAATACTAACCGAGGGAAAACAAAACATTAACGAACAAAGGAGTGTTTCTGAAATGACGAGAAAAATTTGGATGTTTGATACGACGTTGAGAGATGGAGAGCAAGTTCCGGGGGCTAAACTCAATTTACATGAAAAATTGGAAGTGGCGCACCAGCTGAAGAAGCTGCAAGTCGACATTATCGAAGCCGGTTTTTCTGCGTCTTCTGCCGGTGATTTCAATGCGGTCAAAGAAATCGCCAGGAAAGTAGGAAACACGGATGACGTGATGATTACAGCGCTTGCAAGGGCGGTGAAAGCCGATATTGATGCGGTATATCATAGTGTGAAATACGCAAAGAAACCGTTAATCCATATTGTTCTGGGAACATCGGACATTCATGTGGAAAAGAAGTTTGGAAAATCAAAAGATCAGATTTTAAATATCGGTGTAGACGCCGTCAAATATGCAAAAACATTGCTGCCGGAAGTCCAATATTCAACGGAAGATGCATCTCGCTCCGATTTTGAATACTTATGGGCAACGATTGAAGCAGTAGTGAAAGCGGGGGCGACAATGATTAATGTCCCTGATACGGTTGGCTATGCGGAACCAGAAGAGTTTGGTGAACTGATTTTTAAAATCAATGACCGTTTGAAAAATTTGAATGACAGTGTGCTTTTGAGCGTCCATTGCCATAATGATTTAGGCATGGCGACGGCCAATACGCTGGCAGCTATCAAAAACGGGGCGGATAAAGTTGAATGTACCATGAATGGAATTGGCGAACGTGCGGGCAATGCGGCTCTTGAAGAAGTGGTAATGGCGATGAATACGCGCTCATCTGTCTATAACGCATACACCAACATCAACACGAAAGAAATTATGAATACATCGAGGCTTGTGAGCCGTTTGATGGGGCTTGAAGTGCAAGTTAATAAAGCGATTACGGGGGAGAACGCCTTTGCCCATTCCTCAGGCATCCACCAGGATGGTTTGCTGAAGTCAAGAGATGCGTATGAAATCATTAGTCCAATAGACGTCGGGCTTGAAGATATGGAGCTTGTTTTAACAGCTCGTTCTGGCCGCCATGCGGTAAAAAATGCGCTACAAAAATTAGGCTTCAATCAGTTCACCGATTCACAATTTGAAGAGATCTTTGAAGCGTTTCTTGAGTTGGCGGATGTGAAAAAGGAAGTGTACAATCATGATCTTTATGTTATTGTAGAAAACTATTATGCAAAACATGATGTTCAGGATATAAAGCACTATAGTGATTCCTTCTTTGAACTAGTAGACTTGCAGGCGATCAGCAATGCCCATTTCCCATCTGCAAGCGTGAAAGTGAAAAAGGGCGATCAAATCATAGAAAGAAGCAGCGTCGGTTCCGGACCGATTGATGCTCTATATTCAGCAATTACTGAGATCAGCGAGTTAGATATTAGATTGATCGAGTACAATATTAGCAGTGTTTCAAGGGGAAAAGAGGCATTGGGGAAAGTGAAAATCCAGGTCGAATACCGGGGGGAAAGATATGTGGCAAAGGCAACCGATACCGATATTATGAAAGCAAGTGCCATTGCCTATATCAATGCCGTAAATAGCATTGTCGTGGACCAGTTGCTTCCGGTTGAATAAGTGAATGCTTTTGTCGGATGAACCGATACTCCACTTTTTATTCACTGACATCCGCTGTCAGTGAACTTGCGTTAAACTGGGATTATCAACTACCAGGGAGGAAAATAAAATGGCTCATCCCGTTTTAGACATGTACGATTACCATGTTTGGGCAAATGGTGTAATCATTGATCATATGAAAGAACTCCCTCAAGACCTCTACCATAAAGATACTCAAAGCGGTTTTTCTTCGGTAGCAAAGGTGCTGGCCCATATTTATGCCGCAGATTGCACGTGGCTTGACATCCTCTCGGGCAAAAGCATGACCGAAGCATTGGCGTCCGAGCATCAATTGCGGGAGCAAACGGAAACAAAAAGCATTGGGGAAATGAAAAAAATGTGTTCCGATTTATCCGAACGGTACAAAACATTTTTGGAGGGACAGGGTGATCTTAACAAAGTGATTAGTGTTGACAACCCCTATGCCGGGTCTCTTAAAACTTCCATTTCTGAAATATTAATTCATGTTGTCACACATGGCTCCTATCATCGCGGGAATATCGCTACTATGCTGCGGCAAATGGGGCATGTCTCTGCCATGCAAGATTATGGGCTTTATCTCTATTCGAAAAGCAACAACTTTAATAATGTTTAGAGAACCATGTAAAAGTTAATCAAACGTTTGTTTAAAACGAAAATGCTATAATGCTACATATCTATAAAACAAGGAATGGTATAGTTCCAGCCGTCCTTGCTTTTTTTGGATAAGTTCAAGAATCACGTGGAAAATAAACCAACGGTGCTTTTTTAACGAAAACTGTCCGAACAGAGCATAAAATGACAGGATGGAATTAATGCCTTTTTTTACAATAGAGGTAAGGAGTGAGCGAAATGGCATGGGTTGAATCATTGCAAAAGGCGATTAACTATATGGAAGAGCATTTGCTGGAGGATCTAACGATTGAGGACATAGCGAAGCAAGCGAATGCATCGTCCTTTCATTTTCAGCGGACATTTTTGATTTTGACCGATATATCCGTAGGCGAGTACTTGCGCCGTCGCCGACTGACGCTGGCCGCTCAGGAATTGTCCAGAACAGATAGCAAAATTATTGACCTTGCCTATAAATATGGCTATGACACTCCTGAGGCTTTTTCAAAGGCTTTTCGAAAACAGCATGGCGTAACTCCGCGTGAAGCTCGAAAAGGAATGGGAAAGCTGCAATCTTATAACCGCCTGGTCATTCAGGTGAGTCTGAAAGGAGCAGAACCGATGAAGTACAGGATTGTGGAAAAAGAAGCGTTTCAAGTGGTAGGTGTTAAACGAGAGTATTCATGTGCAAATGGAGAGAATCTTAAAGGAATACCGAAATTTTGGGAGGACGTTCATCAAAATGGAACGAATGAATGGCTTGCTCAATTAAACAACGGACCCATTAAAGGGGTGCTTGGCGTTTGTGTGGATCAAAGCGGGAGGCAATCGAACGAAATCGATTATTGGATAGCTGCAGCATACGATGGTAATGTGCCAGAAGGGTTAGAAAGCTTGGAAATTCCAGCATCCAAATGGGCGGTATTTGAGGTGCATGGAGCCATGCCAGACGCTATGCAAAAAGTGTGGAAACAAATTTTTTCAGAATGGTTCCCATCAAGCGGCTTTAAGCCTGCGGGGACTCCTGAATTAGAAGTATATTCGGACGGCAATCCTAACGACCCCAATTATTATTCGGAAATCTGGATCCCGGTCAAATAAAGGGTAATTAAAAACACGAATGAAGCGGTTTAATGCCGGACTTCATTCGTGTTTTTCTTTTTGTAAATAAAGCATTTGGAAATACTACTAATAGAACAGTTGTTTAATTTCATTCCGGTAATGAGGGGAGGAAACAATCAAATGAAAATAGGGGCCCGGCAGTTTACCATACTTGTGATTCTCGTTACAATTGGGGATTCGCTCTTAGTGTTGCCGGCTATTCCCGCCTTTGAGGCCAAACAGGACGCCTGGATTGCCGCCATCGTAGGATTGATCATCGGACTCGTCGTTATTTATTTAATATGTACCGTGGGTAAGCTTTACCCTCAGTTAACGCTCATTCAATATTCGGAGAAAATACTTGGCAAGTGGCCGGGGAAAATGGTAGGATTTTTATTTTTATGTTATCTATTCGTATCCATTTCTACACATACACGAGAAATAGATGATTTTTTCACTACCGAAATTCTGCCGAATACGCCAATGATGGCGATCAGTTTTCTTTTTATTGGTATCGTTGTTATGGCAGCAATACTGGGATTAGAAGTTATTGCACGTTCTGCTGAACTATTTTTCCCAATCTTTCTTACCCTTTTTTTCGTTTTAATTGTATGTCTTACACCACAAATCGAGTTGCAGAACTTACAGCCGATCTTTGAAGGGGGAATGAAACCGATACTGCGGGGATCATTTGCAACGACTGCTTTTCCTTTTATAGAAGATGTTGTGTTTTTAATGATTTTTCCTAATATTATTCAGGCTGAAAAAATTAAAAAGAGATTTATCATAGGAGCGATGTTAGGTGGAATCGTTTTAATTCTATTTATCACTGTTTCCATTCTTGTTCTAGGACCTTATGATGTCGCAAATAGTATTTACCCAGGGTATGCCCTTAGTAAAAAAATAAATATTGGCAATTTCATTCAGCGAATCGAAATTATATTAGCCGTCATGTGGCTTCTGACGACTTATATCAAAGTCGCATTCTATTTTTACATCATGAACCTTGGACTAGTCCAAATAATGGAGATAAAAAACGAGAAAAACCTTCCTTTTGCACTCCCATTGGGTCTAATCGTTATCGTATTTTCATTGCTGGTATCGCCCCATATCGCCTATATCATTCATGTCATCAGCGCCTATTGGCCTTTTTTAGACGGGGTATACAGTGTGCTGTTGCCGCTTTTGTTGTTATTCGTTTATTGGCTTCGGAAAATTTTCAAAAAGCAAGATAAATGGTCTTCTTAAAAAAGACAACTGCTTTGATAAAAAAAACAGTTGTCTTTTATTCTACGTTCTAGATGATTGTTTCTAAACAATCCTGCTTATGACCCATTAAAAAAGCAGATTGATTTTTTTAACAAAAAACATAGTTGACACATCGGTATTATATGAATTATTATAAAATAAATTTTAAATCCATTGCCGGTTTTCCAATAGCTGATCGGATCAACCGAAGGCTCTTAATCTCAACTAAGATTAAGGGCTTTTTGTTTTTTTAGAATAACCGAAACTTATCAAGAGAGAGGGAGGGACTGGCCCAATGAACTCTCGGCAACAGACTGCATTTGAAGAACTGTGCCAATTCCTGCAAGCGAGAGCTTGATAGATAAGGAGAAGACTTTGCGACAGCCCTTTCCTTTTTATCAAGCGAAGGGGCTTTTTGCTATTTAAGGAGGTGAGTAATAGTTCCATTCAAAGTCCAAAGAAGAGAGGGGAGAGAAAATGACCGTTTCTATTTCTGTAAAAGAGAAGATTTTTTTGAAAGGCCAACGTGAAGTAAAGGTTCTTGAACATGTCGATGTCACGATTGATCAAGGGGAGTTTGTTACTATTATTGGTCCAAGCGGCTGCGGAAAAAGCACATTATTGAAAATCGTCGCAGGCATTGATAGTGACTATGAAGGATTTGTCAAAATCGGCAACAGAGAAGTGAAGGGACCAGGGACCAAACAAGGATTTGTCTTTCAAGAGCATCGCTTATTTCCGTGGTTAACGGTGGAGGAAAACATCGCAGCGAATCTTTCCCTCAGGAATTCCGAAGTGCGAAGGCGAGTCCACGAACTTATAGAAATCGTTCGCTTGAGTGGATTTGAAAAGTCTTATCCACGTGAGCTGTCAGGCGGTATGTCACAGAGGGTGGCGATAGCAAGAGCGCTTCTCCGGGATCCGGAAGTTCTGCTTCTTGATGAACCATTTGGGGCGCTGGACGCTTTCACGCGCAAACACCTTCAAGACGTTTTACTGGATATTTGGAAAGAAAGGCAAACGACGATGATTTTAGTGACGCATGACATTGATGAATCGGTCTATCTTGCCAATCGCGTCGCAATTATGAGCCCAAGGCCAGGCACTGTAGGCAAGTTGATCCCAATTCAGCTGCCATATCCTCGCAATCGTACGAATGAAGCGTTTCAAGCGGCCAGGCAACAAGTATTGGCAGAATTTGAGAAGACAGAAGAAGTGCATTTGCTTGATGGATCCGGGATTTAATAAAGGGGGAAGAAGAGATGGGAAGAAAAAAGATATACATACTGGCTGTTCTAGGGTTTTTGTTAGTTTTAGCGGGCTGCGATTTAAAAGCGGGAGGAGCGGAACAGGACGGAAAAGGTTTAAAAACAATCAATATCGGCATTCAGCAAAGCATTGGCCCGTTGCTGCTTGCAAAAGAGAAAGGCTGGTTTGAAAAGGAATTTAAAAAAGAAGGTATTGAAGTGAAATGGACGGAATTTCAAAGTGGGCCTCCCCATTTTGAGGCAATTGCTTCAGACCGATTAGACTTTGGCCAGGTCGGGAATTCACCTGTCATTGCCGCGCAGTCGGCTGGCATTCCGTTTAAGGAAATCGCAAATACAAGCAACGGACTGAAAGGAAACGCCATTTTAGTTCAGAAAGAGAGTGGAATAAAAGATTTAAAGGACTTAAAAGGAAGAAAGATCGCTGTGGCAAAGGGAAGCAGCGGGTTTAATTTGCTTTATCGCGCTCTTAGTAAGGCCGGGCTCAAACCGGATGATGTAAAAATCATCCAGCTACAGCCTGATGAGGCGCAGCCAGCTTTTGAAACAGGGGCTGTGGATGCATGGTCGATTTGGGAACCGTTCATATCGTTAGAAACTATTGGAAAAGGCGCGCGGATTTTAACTGATGGACAATTGCTGAACGTGTACTCTCCCGGGTTTACCGTTGTTCGCACGAAATTTGCTGAACAGCATCCGGAACAAGTCATTCGGTTCTTGAAAGTTTACGAGAAAGCCCGCCTTTGGGAGGAGAAACACCAGAGCGAAGCGGTATCCCTCTATGCGAAAGTGAAAAAAGTAGATCAAAAGATCATCAAGCAGGTCATCAAAAACAACAAGGCATTGAATATTCCTATCAGTGATGGCATCGTGAAGGCGCAGCAAAAAACAGCTGACTTTCAATATTCGCTTGATGCCATAAAGAAAAAAATTAATACGAACGAAGTGGTCGATAATTCTTATATTAAAAAGGCATTAAAAGAAGTGAAAAAAGAAGGGGGAGATAAAAATTGAGCCAGCCAAGAGGAGCTGCTGGAACAACCGGCATTTTTTCAAAAAACATTTTAGTCAAACGGTTGCCTAAAGTAAATGTGAGGGACCGGGCAAAGGTTTTTATAAGGGGATTGGCCGTTCCCATTTTCATCCTTTCCATTTGGCAATTGGCAGGGTCTTACGAGTGGATTTCAAAAACCGTTTTGCCGACACCGCTCGATATTTTGGCAGCATTCAGGGATCTGGCTGTTTCCGGAGACCTTGCCTCCCATTTGAAAATAAGCGTTTGGCGTGCGGCTGCCGGCTTTGTGATAGGGGCTGGTTTAGGATTGGTATTAGGGATGTTGGTCGGTTTTTCAAACAAGGCGGAACACTATGTCGACCCTTCTTTCCAAATGCTGCGTACCGTCCCTCATTTAGCGGTAGCGCCTTTGTTTATTCTCTGGTTCGGATTTGGGGAAGTATCGAAAATATTGTTGATCGCCAAGGGCGCATTTTTCCCGGTTTACATTAACACCTTTCTTGGAATAAGAGGGGTCGATGCGAAGCTCTTTGACGTGGCGCGCATTCTTTCATTCAGCCGTTATAAGCAATTAACAAAGCTTGTTTTGCCGGCTGCTTTGCCCAACATCCTTCTAGGCATCCGTCTATCGCTTGGCATCGCATGGCTCGGGCTAGTCGTCGCTGAGCTGATGGGTTCGAGCGAAGGGGTCGGGTATATGATTATGGACGCGAGGCAGTTTTCCCATACGGATGTCGTTTTTGTCGGCATTATTATTTTCGCTCTCGTTGGCAAAATTACGGATTCATTGGTACGGGCCATTGAAAATAGGCTGTTGAAATGGCGTGATAGCTTCAAAGGGCAGAATTCTTTCCACACATAAAAGGCATCAGGTCATGAATTCATTGCAACCTAAAACCGAGTAAATTCATGTGTTTAATATAGTTTAGGACGAGATGATTCAAAATTAGGAGGTGGTTCATTTGCCTAGAAACCAAAATAAAGATCAATTACAAGAAACGGGCTCGGAGGGGCTTGACAGGAGCTTGACAAACCGGCAAATCCAAATGATGGCGATTGGGGGAGTCATCGGGGTCGGGCTGTTCTATGGCGCCTCTGTATCGGTAAAGTTAGCAGGGCCGGCCGTATTGATCGATTTCGTGATTTGTGGGGTTCTTGTCGCCATCGTCATGAGATCGTTAGGGGAAATGACCGTGGAATATCCGGTTTCCGGATCGTTCAGCCATTACGCCAGCGCCCTTCTTGGAAGGCGGATAGGGTTTTTGACGGCGGGAATGTGGTGGTTTTATTGGGTGGCCACCGTGATGTCGGAGCTAGCGGCTATCGGCAAATTAGTCCAATACTGGTACCCTTCATTTCCTGCATGGATTCCTGGACTCGTTGCATTAATTTTTTTTACAGTGTCGAATTTGCTTGCCGTCAGGGTTTTTGGGGAGATTGAGTACTGGTTTGCGGTACTGAAGGTTTTGGCTGTACTTGTATTTATGGCGTTTGGGTCATTGATCATTTTAACAGGCATTTTTAACAACGGGGAAGCTGTCGGCATAAACAACCTCTGGATAAATGATGGGTTCATGCCGAATGGGTGGCCGGGTATTTTCGCAGCAATATCTCTTGTTGTACAGGCATTCAGCGGAATCGAAACCCTTGCTGTTGAGGCGGGTGAATCACATGACCCAAATGCGGCGATGCAGAAAGCCTTTAAATCAGTGACGTTCCGCATTCTCTTTTTTTACATCGGCTCAATGCTCGTCATGCTTTGCGCTTTTCCGTGGAATAAATGGATTGTTCATGATGGAAGCCCTTATGTGCTAATGTTTTCAAAAATCGGGATTCCGCTGGCAGCGGGAATTGTCAATTTGATCATCATCTTGTCCGCGCTGTCTTCCTGCAACACAGGCTTATATGGAGGAAGCCGAATGCTTTTCAGCATGTCAAAAAAGGGGATATATTCACAGCGATTCGCCAAATTAAATCGAAATAAAATTCCGCATGTCGCTGTTTGGGCGACAGCGGCAATGATATTCATCGGGGTGGCCATTACTTATTTGGCGCCCGACAAAGTGTATGTTTGGATTACAAGTGCTTCCGCATTTGCTTCGCTCTGGACCTGGGGGATCATATTGGTTTGTGAATTGGCGTTCAGGCGGCGCATGATAGAGCAGCAAACAGAGATTAAATATCCGATGCCGTTATGGCCAGTATTGCCAATGATAGGCTTGCTGCTAGTTCTCATCTCGTTTATTGCGATCGCTACTTCCCCTTTGACGAAAATCTCTATGTTTTCAGGAGTCGCCTGGTTAATCGTACTTTTAGTATACGATCAAATCCGCACGAAAAAGCAGCCTGCCTTCATTCTTCTTGATGGGCAAAATGCAGGCCGGTAAAAATTGAAATAAATTGATTAAAAGGGAGAGATGACAAATGGAGATATTATGGTTTATTCCGACTCATGGAGACGGACGGTATTTGGGGACTGTGAAAGGCGGAAGGCCTGCAGAGTATTCTTATTTTAAGCAAATCGCGCAAGCAGCGGATCGCCTCGGTTATTCGGGCGTGCTTATACCGACGGGAAAAGCGTGTGAAGACCCGTGGGTTATAGCTTCTTCTTTAGCTGCTGAAACGAAAAGGCTAAAGTTTTTAATCGCGGTTCGTCCGGGATTGATGGTCCCGTCGGTGGCAGCTAGAATGACATCGACTCTTGATAGGCTATCTAACGGACGTCTTTTAATCAACGTTGTAACCGGTGGCGATCCTGTGGAGCTGGCCGGTGATGGGGTCTTCCTTGACCATGATGCTCGCTATGAAGCGACAGATGAGTTTTTGACCATCTGGCGTTCGTTAGTAAAAGGTGAAAATGTAAACTTTACCGGAAAGCATTTAAAGGTGGAAGATGGCAGTCTGTTGTTTCCTCCGGTTCAGAAACCATATCCTCCGATTTACTTCGGTGGTTCTTCCAGAGCCGGGCAGGAAGTTGCTGCAAAGCATTCCGATGTTTATTTAACATGGGGCGAGACACCGGCTCAAGTCGAACAAAAAATAAATCATGTAAGGAGATTGGCAGAGCAACAAGGAAGGAACATCAAATTTGGGATCCGATTGCATGTCATTGTGAGGGAAACGGAACAAGAAGCGTGGGAAGCGGCTGATCGCTTAATCCGTTATGTAGATGATGAAACGATAGAATCAGCCCAGCGTGTCTTCGCCAGATACGATTCGACGGGACAAAAAAGAATGGCTGAGCTGCATAAAGGGGGAAGAGAAGCATTAGAAATCAGTCCGAATCTATGGGCAGGGGTTGGTTTAGTGAGAGGGGGCGCTGGAACCGCGTTGGTTGGCAATCCTGAAACAATAGCAGAGCGAATAAAAGAATATGCCGATCTTGGCATCGAATCGTTCATTTTTTCAGGGTACCCTCATTTAGAAGAAGCTTATCGGGTGGCTGAATTGCTGTTTCCGCTGTTGCCGATTGAAAATCATCAAATACATGAACCAGTTAACCAGAGAATCGGAGAAATTGTCGGCAATGCCTTTTTTCCGAAAGAAAAAGGCGTTGCGTTAAAAGACTGATCGATTAAATGGAAAGAGGAGCCGGCTAGATCCGGCTCCTCTTCCGTCTTTTTTCATTCGTGTGAAATGCCTGTCCTGGCTCCTATATGGCTGCAAACTCAATGGAGTTAGCTAAAAATTTTCCCTACCTTTCCCGGGGTAGCCTATCCCTTTGCCTATGGAAAAACCTTCCTTATTATCGGATTTAATCTATTCTATACGTTAGATGAAATCATGGCCATACGATCGATTAAAGTAAGAGTGGTATATCTGCGTAGAGAAATAGACAGTCGATAATAGGCAGGAAAAGGCAAGTTTTTATCGAAATAAATCTAGGAGAAGATAAAAGGATGGTGCTTTATGTCGTACGCGGAAAAGCTTATACAGAAAATAAAGGAACGATATGTAATGGATCATAATGCACGGGTACATATTGATAAAACGCAACATTCAATTAATGTTTTCTTAAGTGATATGAAATTTAAATTAAGAACGGTGGAAGAGAAAACCGATGAAATTAGCATTATTGTCAATCAACCATCTCCAGGTGTATTTGCCTATATAACGATAATGGGAAACACGTTAAGCTTTGAAAGAACGGAGGAGGGGATTATCCGGGTCCACCTGAAAAAGCAAAGCTATAGCAGGGAGCTCGACCGGGTTTATTGGGATGGCAATCAAGTAGTTTCGAGCAAATATCGAAGCGAATTTTTAATTCCTAGATTAAATGATTACCTGAGAGAGGCGTTTGACGATTCATTAGATTAACATTCAGACAGGAAGGAAAAATGTTCAGAGAATTATAAGCCGTCGTTTATTTTCTGAAAAAGTTGGGCAATAAATGAGTTGACGTTTCTTGACAGCTCCTATAGAATAAAATTAACAAAAAACGGAAGGGTGAAGCAAGTACATGATTTTATAATCCTATTTTTAGAAAAAACATTCGTTACAAGTCCTAAAATGGTGATCTAAATCGGGAATCCATCTTTTTAAATATGGATCCATCATTCTAGATCAACCATAAAGATTAACGATGCTTTTCTGGATAGGATTAGTTGTGTACTTCAATAGCTAAAGAGTGTTTAATACTGCTTTTTTGGTATGCCTTTTTCGCTATCGCCCAAAAGTCACCTCCTATTCGGAAACGGATCAGGAGGTTTTTTGCATTGGTGTAAATGGTGGAAGATTAGAGTCGACAGCTGTTTCAGCGAGTTCGGTTGATACTGCATGATGACAAGGAGGGATTTCATGATTATTCTAGAAGCTAATCATCTCGAAAAATCAATTAAAGACCGGAAACTCTTTGCCGCCAGAAAACTGAGAATCCAAGAAGGGGATCGGATCGGATTAGTTGGCCGTAACGGAAGCGGGAAAACGACACTGTTATCTATATTAGCCGGGGAGCAAAAGGCAGATACAGGGACGATTACTACAACGGCTACTCGTTATTTATTGCCTCAGTTAAAGAAAAACGATTCATACAAAAGTGGTGGCGAAATAACAAAACGCTATATTGACAAAGCACTAGCAGCAAAGCCGGATATTTTATTTGCGGATGAACCGACAACCAACCTGGATACTGAGCGGGTTGAGGCGCTCGAAACCCATTTGAAGCGCTTTCGCGGGGCGATTCTGTTGGTTTCCCATGATCGTTACTTTTTAGACCAGCTCTGCACAAAAATATGGGAAATTGAAGAAGGGGAAGTGACGGAATTTAGCGGGAACTACACCCGGTACCTTGAGCAAAAAGAGCGACTCAGGCATGAGCAACAGGAGAGCTATGAAAAGTATGTGGCGAAGAAAAAACAGTTAGAACGAGCGACACAATTAAAAGAGCAAAAGGCAAACCAAATGGTTAAACCCCCTTCAAAGCGGATGGGCACATCTGAATCTCGATTATGGAAAATGCAGCATGCGACGAAACAGAAAAAAATGCACCAAAATATAAAGGCATTGGAAACGCGCGTGGAAAAACTGGAAAAAGTCGAGAAGCCGAAAGATTGGCCACCGATTAAGATGGATTTGCCGAATGGAGAGGAAATACTGGGACGCCATGTCATTCAAGTTAACCATTTGTCGATGAATTTTGCCGAACGAGTGCTATGGAAAGATGCTACTTTTACGATTAAAGGTGGAGATAAAGTGGCCATCATTGGCAACAATGGAGTGGGCAAAACGACGTTATTGAAACAAATTTTAGCGGATGTAGAAGGAGTAACGATTTCCCCTGCGGTTAAAGTCGGTTATTTTAGCCAGAGCCTCGATATTTTAAATGGGGAACAAACCATTTTGGAAAATGTTGAAGCTTCCTCCATTTATCCGGAATCGACCAATCGAACGGTGCTTGCCCGCCTGCATTTTTTTGGCGACGATGTTTATAAACCGGTTAAAGTGCTTAGTGGCGGCGAGCGGGTAAAGGTCGCTTTTGCAAAAGTGTTTTTAAGCGATATGAATGTGCTTGTGATGGATGAGCCGACGAACTTTTTGGATATTGAAGCGATGGAAGCATTGGAACAGCTGCTAAAGAATTACGAAGGAACGGTGATCTTCGTTTCCCATGACCGCCGTTTTATTGAAAACGTTGCTACCTGTATTATTGAAATAAAGCAGCAAGCGATTACTGCATTTTCCGGGAACTTCAAAGAGTATAAGGGCAGGAACGAGCAAACCGTACGGAACGTTGCAGAAGATGAGCTATTGCAAATTGAGACTAAGCTTACGGAAGTGATCGGCAAACTCAGTCTACTTCCTTCCAACGAATTAGAACAAGAGTTTCATTCGTTAGTCGCAAAGCGGAATCACTTGAGAAAGCAGTTGAAAGGATAGATTTTTTAACAGGATAAGGAACAGTGAATCTATCCTCACTGTTCTTTTTCCCCTGTTATTTGCAAACGGAATACACGAGCACATCTTTCCCCCATTTATGTATTCTCTTCTCGACGGTCATGTCGATTCGTTCCGCCACTTTTATGGAAGGGGAGTTATCGGGATCAATTAATGAAACTAGTTTAGGAAGTTTTAATGTCTCAAACCCATATTTCTTACAGGCTAAAGCAGCCTCTGTTGCAAAGCCTTTTCCCCAGGCACGTCTGGCAAACAAATAGCCGATCTCCATCTCAACGGCCCTATCTATTTTTTGCAGGACCATTCCGCACTGTCCCAGAAATTCTCCAGTCTGTTTGTCTTCAACGATCCAGAGGCCGACACCGTAATTCCTGTAATTGTCCAGCGTCCAGTTTACCCATTCTAACGCTTCCTTTTCGCTTTTAGTAGAAGGATAATACTTCATTGCTTCAGGATCTGAGAAAATTTCCATTAAGTGATTCACATCATCGTTTCTCATTTTCCGCAATTGTAAACGTTCCGTAGTCAGAATGTTAGCGTCCACTTTTCCCTCCTGAGTTTCGTATATAATACAAGATTAACAGGTTTAAAGCGTTTTCACAAAAAGGTTTGCTGTGGGTTGGAAGTTTAGCAAAAACTAGTGCCCCTTCTAGAAAAAAGTTTGGTTTTCAATAATAGGAGGACATTCTTTTTTTAAGAACACCTCGTTAGATCTGTGAACTGAGGAAAAACGATCACGAATCGTTACATGATTTAAAATGATTTCGTTCTCGGACAATATGTGCTCTTATTTGGATAATAAATCATCCGGTTGAGACAATAAAACCTTACTTTTGGACAATTAGTGAAAAATATACGGTAGTGTCAAAAATTTTATTGGCTGACTGAGGCCATTTATTATCCGATAGTGTCTATTTATTGACGGAAATCAACTGTTTATTGTCCAGATCCCATGAAAATAGCACCACACTAGAGAAATTTTGTCCTTTTTTGCTTCCGTCTTCTTATCTTTTTTACAGGCGAAAATGGATTCTTGAAAATAAAAACTTTCTTAGCTGAAAAGGCACTAGTTGTCCTAAAAAAGAAATGAAACAATTGGCTATGATAGTTCGTATTAATAAGAAAATAATGACATAGGAGGCCTGAGTTATGCACTTAGATTCAACACTGCAAAAAGTAGATGACTATAAAACGATTTATGCGAAGTTAAAAGAAAAACTGAGATGGAAAGTAACCGATCAACGGACGCTGATGATCGTGGCATCGCTATATGTTGTCAAAGATCGACCGTTTGAATTTCAGCGTTTTCTTGCAATTAGTGATTACATTAAACAGCAGGTGAGCTTGTTTTCATCGCTCAGAACAGAGCGCTTTACGATGGCTGCTATGCTTGATACCCGGTTTGACGATCCAAAAGAAAAACTTAACGCGTTGGTGGAAGTCTATAATCGATTGATTGAAGGCGGTTTTGGCAAAGGCAACTATACGTATATAACTGCTTTAATTATGCTCGCTGAATATGGAGAAAAAAGCCTTTACACGGATGCAATCAAAAGAGCGTTAGCCGTTTATCAAGGAATGAAGAAAAATCATATTTTCTTAACATCAAAGAGTGATTACCCGCTTGCTGTTCTTCTATCTCAATTGAATGTAGAAGTGGAAGATGTGATGTCATGCGTTGAAGAGTTTTATGACAAATTGGCTACGAGTGGCTTTCGAAAAGGGAATGACTTGCAGTTTTTGAGCCACATCCTTTCTT
This sequence comes from Fictibacillus sp. Mic-4, assembly GCF_049843615.1. Classification (NCBI taxonomy): domain Bacteria; kingdom Bacillati; phylum Bacillota; class Bacilli; order Caryophanales; family Fictibacillaceae; genus Fictibacillus; species Fictibacillus sp. Mic-4. The sequence goes on from NZ_JBBHZM010000026.1 coordinate 41,089, forward strand.
TAAACAAGGAAACAGGGGCAAATGTTTTAGTTGAACGATGCATTCAAATATATGAACTGTTTGCCCAACATATAAGTAAGCCGAAAGCGATGCATTATCCTGAGATTGGCTTACTCGCATTGCTGGAAAATGGAGCGGGCGAAGTAGAGACGATTCAACATGTTTTAAAAAAACTCAACTCTGAGAAGTTGTTCAAGTGGCATAAAGATTTGAATGTGATCATGGCAGTGAATTTTACCGTTAGTGATCAAATGAAAAATTCAAGTTTAATGGAAACCGGAATCTATACAACGATTGAAGCCATCATTCAGGCTCAGCAGGCAGCGATGATCGCCGTAATTGCAAGTGCTTCGGCAGCTGCTTCTTCTAACGGAGGAGGCAGTTAAGTACGAATAAGGGAGCTGGGAGGATGAGGAAATTTGCTTATTTCTCGCTCGTTTTGCTGATAAGTATAACTATGTTTGGATGTGCAAACAAAGAGAAGAAGACCGAAACATTAATGAAACGATCAGAATTTGGACATCTTCCGAATCGAGTGAAAACGAAAGCGGCTACTTTTGAAATAAAGATGGAAAAAGCAAGTTATCCGTCATCGGTAAAAGAGATCGCCGTTATGATTAAAAATTATGGTCCCGATATCGTATTTGGCACATCTTATCAAGTTGAAAAATATATCAACGGGTCATGGTATGCCATTCCATTTAAAAAAGATGTTGGATTTACGGAAATAGCGATTATTCTCAAGACAAATGATACGTATCGGCAAAAAGTTGGAGCCGATCTACTGGATTATCGGTTAACGGAAGGGAAATACAGGATTGTGAAGGAATTTTCGGTGGGAAATAACGAAAAGTTAAATTTAGCGGCTGAATTTAAGATTTCGAAAAACTGAAGCGAACCGCACGAGGGGCAGTTCGCTTTCTATATTTATTACCAATTCGCGTAATCAGCCGCATGGAAGACTTGTTTTTGGTTTCCTGTATAGATGATAGCCGATTTCGCTGGGATGGTTTCGTTTTTATATGAGAAATTGTGGGTGGAGAAGTTCGCGATAACGCGGATATCTTTCCCGAATGTCGTTTCTTGCACCTGGCGATCGTGACTCAATAGTTTAAACGACGTCATTTCTTGCTGGACCGCCTGTTGATGAAACGGCGCCCACACTTTCATATAGCGAACAATGTTTTCTTTATTTGCCTTCCACGACTCTTCGTCAAGGTGATAGAGCGGCGGCACATCGTACAATAATTCGCTCAACATCCGGTTCCCGGTTTCGCCTTTGATTTTCAAGCTGCCCCATTCCCAGTGATGAGACGTGATGACTGAATCGTTGTATACAAGCTTGAATAGTGGGATGGAGTACGTTGGATCAATGTAAATCGGTTTGTACTCGTCTTTAACCGGCACTTGTTTACTGTAGCGGTCCGGAACACCGTCGCCCGCAGACCAATATCCTCCGACATAATACGGGCTTTGCTTGTTTTCTCTCATATCCGGGTCACCCCAGGCGATGACAGGGGTTTCAATGCCATGGGCAAAGTCGATGACCGGGCTCGCGAAATCGTTCCCGCCTTCTGAGCCGACAACCATGTTCTTGTCTTTTGCAATATAGTTCATACGCGCCAGCCGCGCCTGTAAATCTTGCTCTTCTGTCGTGATATGGGAAGGTGTGTAATCATCATAAATTTCACCTGTCGCATCGCAATCGACGAACCACGAGTTAAATAGAATGCCATTTTGTAAAATGCCGTTTACACGGTGTTTAACAGCTGGCATCGTTAACGTCGGGTTCAATTTTCTTCCGCGACCGAGAAAACCTTTAATTTTCTCCCCATTTTTATTGGTGATCGTAGCTTGATCGTACAACGTGGGGTCACCAAAGTTTGCCGTATTCCAATCGATGTTTGTTTCTTTTTGAATGGAATGATACGAATCATACGGCCCAATTAGATACCCTTCCTGATTTGCCGAACTTACTGCTTTCGGGTTCATTAAGCCATTCACCCAGTTCGGCAAACCGATCCAGGCATGGTCGATGCCCTCTTGTTTCATCTCTTTTAGGATGTCCGTGCTATTGGACGCCCCCCATGAATCAACATCCGTTACACTCGTTGAAAGGGCGCTTTTCAATAAATGCTTATTTAACGTATACAATTCCTGCTCGCTTAACTGTGAAATGCCTTTGTCGACTAAACGCTGAGCTTCGCGATCAAGATAAGGAAATTGCTTTTTATTATAAAATTGTTTTAGTTTTAAAGCGGTGTTGAGCGCATGCAAAATGGTATTTTTCTGATATTGATCGACGTAATCTTGTTTGCTTGCAGCGGCAATCACCTGGCCAAATTCACTTCCACCGTCTGTCGTATATTTGTCCAATCGTTCTTTGACATAATGAAAGAATGGATCATCCAGCTGTTTGCGCAGATTTGGCCAATGAACGTCGGCATCTGTCAATACACCATTGTTCCATAAATAGATAAATGGTGCGCCGTACAGTTTTTTCACGTTCGGGTTTTCTTTCGCCTTTTGGGCGAGGCTTTTAAATTCGCCTTTTTCGATAATATAGTTCCGGTAAATTTTCGCGATCTCCGTTGGATCCTGATCGGCTAAATAAATTCGGAATCCATAGTCTTTTTTCTTATTAATTGACGGAAATTCATGGGTGAAGTGCAATTCTAAATCCGGATTGTTTTTAAACGTAACCGTGTCATTGAAAATATCGTCGGCGATAAACAGGACGGAATACTTCTTCTGATTGGATGCAAGGAAACGCATCGAAAAGCTTTCAGCAAAAGCGTATTCTTCACCGCCTAAAAACTTCTTCCAATTGTTGTCGCCAGCCGGAATTTGTTTTCCTTCCCATAATGGGAGAGTATAGCTTTTTCTGGAAAGGATCGGCCATTCGAAATTTTTCTGCTCCGGTGGAATGAAGCGACACATTCAAATAATTTTTCTTCTTTTCAAGCTTTACGTGGACATGTTGATCGGGGTACGACCACGACGCCTCTTTTTTATTTTGATGGAAATTTGCCACACGCTGGTCAGCGATCGGCTTTGACGCCAATTCTCTCACTCCACCATGCTTTAAGTAAATCGCAAAGTTTTTCGGATTTACTTGAAATGTAAAATCATGATAGTGGACTCTGGCCGGTTTTGGCTGCTCGGCTTCCGCTTTCGATTCTCCTGCCTGACACCCGCTAAGCCCAAGCGCAACTAATATGCAACTGATAATCGCTTTTCGCCATTTTTTCATAACAGCACCTCCTATGAAGAAAGGGTACAGGACGAATGTTACATGAATATGGCGAAAAAGGGTTAAGGCAAAAAAATAGAAGATCCCGTGAAAATGGGGATCTTCTTAAAATCGTCCGGAGCGAAAAATGGAGAAAAGCAGCCAGACAAACATAAGAATGGCGATTCCAATGCCGATTCCGACAGCAGGGAAATGAAAGAAGACGCGGTTTGAGAATGTTTGACTGATTATGAGTCCTGTAATAATAATGCTGAAAGCGAGCAAGGTAACGCTAAAGGCGATGCGATTGCCGACGCGGTCGAGCTTCAAAAGCAGTTTATCAATTTGCGGCAGTTCCATTTCCAGCCGAACTTGCCCTTTGTTTATTTTCATTAATGTTTTTCGAAGAAGGCCGGGCAATCGAAAGGTCACATTTGCGAAATCCGTTAATTCTTCCCATAGTTTTGTTGCCGCCCGGACAGGGTGAAACCGTTCAAGTATCAGCTTTTTCCCAAAAGGCTCCGCTAAATGAATCAAGCTGAGTTCAGGATCAAGATTTTTCACCATTCCTTCGACTGTAATAAGCGCTTTTCCGAGCAATGTATAATCTTTCGGTATCATAATCCGATGCCTTTGGGTAACATTGAATAGGTCGGTAATCGACTCGCCGATCTTAATTTTGCTTAATGGGATATTGTAATATTTCTCGCGAAGATCATCTAAATCTTGCCTGAGCTTACCTTCTTTAATGTCTTCAGAAGTAATGGCCATTCGGCTAATCGTGCGAATGAGAATATCTGTATCTTTTTTCATTAAACCGATAATTAGAGAGGCGAAATTTTTTTTCATTTCATCACTTAATACCCCGATTTGGCCAAAATCAATATAAGCAATTTTGTTTTCGGGCAAAAATAGCAAATTACCGGGGTGGGGATCGCCGTGATAAACTCCGCCCATTAACACTTGATTTAAAAAAGAGTGGACGATGCGCTCGGCAATTATTTTTTTGTTCCAATGTTCATCTCCGTCGTCGTTAAGGGCGGCGTATTTTTTTCCATCAATATATTCGGTCGTCAATACTTTCTTTGTCGAATAGTCCCAAAAGACCGCCGGGATAAGAATGTTATCATCATTTTCAAATTGCCTGCTGATTTTTTCAGCATTTCTTCCTTCTTGTGTATAATCCATCTCGCTTTTTATCGCCTGCGCCAGCTCATCGATAATATCCCTTATTTGATATTGTTTGGCCCAATCATAGCGATGTTCGACGAGCCGGGCAATGTCTCTTAAAATTTCAATATCGCTGTCGACTTGCGTTTCAATGTTGGGGCGACGGACTTTGACGACAACGGTTTCCCCTGATTTCAAAATTGCTTTATGTACTTGCCCAATGGAAGCCGCTGCTAAACTCTGGTTTTCGAAGTGTTCAAAAATTTCTTCACAAGACGCACCAAGTTCTTCTTTAATCGTTTGCTTAATAATTAAGCTGTTGACTGGAGTGACTTTATCTTGCAAATTTTCAAGCTCAATGGCGAGCTGTTCGGGGATAATGTCTCTTCGTATGCTCAACAATTGCCCGAGCTTAATAAAGGTGGGCCCGAGCTCTTCCATTACCAACCGGAGCCTTTTCCCAAGCGGCTTCGGTTCATTAGAATTTAAGTCTGCAGCCATTCGTTTCGGCAGGGAAAGCATATGGAATAACCCTACCTCTTTCATAATATAGCCGAAGCCATGTTTTGCAAGAACCGTTACAATTTCTCTGTAGCGGTTGATATGCTGCATCCGTTTCATAAGCATTTGAATCACCCATTATAGAGTATTCTACATTCGATTATTTTAAAAGTTCGTCAATTTTTTCTTCGAGTCTGTTTAACTGCTGTTTCGTTTCCTCAAACTCTTCCATCGTGACAAAGCCGAGTTGTTTTAAAGTGGAGGTGAATTCTTTACGGAAATTCTCGTTCCATTCTTCTTGTTTGTCTTTCCCTTTATTTTGAAGATCTTCTATCATTTTTTTTGCTTCCTCTGGTGCAAGATCACCATTTGCTACAAAGTCCTTCACATACTTTTCAACCTTTTCCTTGCTTACGATAGCGGCTCCTAATCCAAGATAAAATCCTTTTCTAATCCACTCATTCATTTTTATCACCCTTTCGTTTTGAAGTTTTTCATCGAACCTGAAACATTTAAGTTTCTTTTATTATAGTTATGTCCATTTTAATGACAAAGCGGCAAAGAAATCAATTTTTTAAAAAGGCAAGAACGACCCGGGTGTTTCCCCGGGTCGCAATATCTTGTTTAATATGTGCTTTTTTCATATTGAATATGATGCAGTTTGGCAAAAATGCCGTTTTGTTCGAGCAGTTCATCATAGCTTCCCTGTTCGGCAATGCCGTCTTCGGTAACAACAACGATTCTGTCGGCATTTCGAATGGTAGCCAGGCGATGGGCAATGATGAGAGTCGTTCGGTTTTCCGCCAATTCATTTAAGGCGTTTTGAATGATTTTCTCTGTTTCTGTATCAAGGGCAGAAGTCGCTTCATCTAAAATTAAGATCGGCGGGTTTTTCAAAAACATTCTCGCAATCGCCAGCCGTTGTTTTTGTCCTCCGGAAAGTTTTAAGCCTCTTTCCCCGATTTCCGTCTCATAGCCGTCCGGCAAAGAGTGGATGAACGATTCGAGATGGGCCCGTTTAGCAGCAATTTTAATTTCTTCATCCGTTGCATCCAATTTTCCATACGCGATATTTTCGCGGATCGTTCCAGTAAATAAAAAAACGTCTTGTTGAACAATCCCAATTTGGCTGCGCAACGACTGTTTTGTCATATCGCGAATATCGATTCCGTCAATGGTAATGCTGCCCTCCTGGACATCATAAAAGCGCGGGATCAGGGAACAAATCGTTGTTTTCCCTGCACCAGACGGGCCGACGAAAGCTACGGTTTCTCCGGCTTTGATGGCCAGGTTAATTCCTGAAAGTACAGGCTGATTGGCTTCATAGCCGAAGTGGACATCTTGAAATTGAATATTTCCTTTTAAAGAGGGAACTTCAATCGCATCTTCACAGTCCTGTACATCCGGCTCCTGATCGATCAAGTCGGTGAAACGCTTAAAGCCCGCCATTCCTTTCGGGTACAATTCCATGAGTGCGCTAATTTTATCGACTGGCTTCATTAATACGTTGACATACAGAACGAAACTGACAAGTTCCCCGTAGCTTAATTGATTGTGGAAACTTAGCCATGCGCCAAACACCAGGACGATGAGAGTAATAAATCGGGTCATCATGTAAACGCTTGAGGTTGTGGAGGCCATTACTTTATAAGCGACTAGCTTCGCTTTTCTGAACTTTCCGTTGTCCTCGTCAAATCGTTTCATTTCATAAGCTTCATTCGTAAACGATTGAACGACGCGAACGCCGGATACACTGTCTTCCACCCGGGCGTTAATGTCTCCAATTTTTGTATACATGTTTTTCCACGCATTGTTCATTCGAATATTACAGAACGTTATGACCCAGACGAGGAACGGAACGACTAAAATCGTCACGAGCGCCAGCTTCACATTGATCGTCATCATAATCCAAAAGGCGCCGAAAAAGGTCATAATCGCAATGAAAAAGTCTTCAGGTCCATGGTGGGCAAGCTCACCGATATCAAATAAATCGTTGGTAATGCGGCTCATAATATGTCCCGTTTTCGTGTTATCGAAGAAGCGAAACGACTGTCTTTGGACATGGTGAAACAGCTCCTGGCGCATGTCGGTTTCAATATTGATTCCCAGCTTGTGTCCGAGGAAACTGACAATATATTGTAAAAATGTACTTAATAAATAAACGGCAAGCAGCAAAACGCTGACCGTAAGTATCATCGACCAATTTCCGCCCGGCAATAGGCGGTCGATAAACCATTGCACGGCAACAGGGAAGGCCAATTCAAGGACAGCAACAATGACCGCACTTGTAAAATCAATGATAAATAATCGTTTATGAGGCCTGTAATAAGTGAAAAAACGGCGAATCATAGGCAAAACCCCTTCTTTTTAAAAACATACTAGGATTATACGGGAGGAAAGGAATTTTTAACAAGGGAGATGCTCGTATTTTCTGAAAAAGTGTTTTTAAAAATTGGGAGTCGGTTGATCGCTAAAGAACGAGATAGGATGGTAGGCAGAAATTATTCCCCGTCCCTATAAAACGCAAGAACTGCTCTGGCCATATTAAGAATTTTATTTTGCAATTCTTTTGGTTTAACTACTCTTATTTGATTTGCAAATCCCAGTATGTATCCTTTCGCCTCGTCTTCTGTATCGAACAAGAGCTTAACCGGGACCCAGCCTTCTTTTCTTTGATCGCCAATCGATGCGATTTGGACAAAACGATCGGTAAATTTAAGCCTTGAAACGATCGAAGGAGAAACTTCAGCCCATACTTCGAATCTCGGCAAACTCTCAATAAAAGCTTTCGTTGACGAAGTCCAATATCGGGCAAGATCAAAGTCTTTTGGCCTTTTAAATGTCTCCGCAGTAGGGACCGCGGATACAATGCGCGATGCCCGGTAATTCCTGATTTCTCCATTATCTTTGGAGGCGATGAAATACCAGCGGCTTCCTTTGGCGACAAGTCCGAGCGGCTCTACGACGCGGTCGATGATTTCTCCATCAGCCCGTTCATATGTAATTTTTAGTTTATTTTGTGTCCATATTGCATTTTTAAGAACATCAAATGAGTTGATTTTCTCTTTTCGGTTTCGCCATGTGCTCGTGTCAACATGAATGCGATTCCAGGCTTCTTTTGCATGTTCCTGGTACATTTCAGGGAGTGAAGCTATTAATTTGTTCCTGGCCTCTTCCGATGTACGCGCCAGGCCGAGATCCTCAAGTAACTGGGAAGAGGGAGGCACAAATAACGCACGGATCTCGGATTCTTTTAAACCGGTTAATGTTGTTCGGTAGTTTTCTAACAGAGACCAGCCGCCGTTTTTGCCCCGTTCTGCAACAACCGGGATGCCGGATCTGCTTAACGCTTCCATATCCCGATAAATCGTCCGTTCGGAAACCTCTAACTTCTCCGCCAATTCTTTCGCCGTTATTTGTCTATGCGCTTGTAACAATAGAAGAATAGATACTAATCGATCCCCTCTCATCAAATACCCTCCGTCATTAAATGATGCAATAAATTTATAAAAATATGACATAGGATGTCAAGAATACAATTGTATGATAAAGATATCTTAAATTTGGAAAGGGATGGGATGCATGAAACGATTAAAAGGGAAGGTCGCTCTCGTAACTGGAGGGAGCAGGGGGGCAGGCCGTGGCATTGCTGTTGAGTTAGGAAAAGCCGGTGCAACGGTTTATGTTACTGGAAGAAGTGTTGATGGAGGATCAACGAACAATTGGCCGGGAACCATCCATGAGACGGTTTCGCAAATTGAAGCTTCCGGCGGCAAAGGAATCGCTGTCCGTTGTGACCATACAAACGATTCAGATACAAAGTCGGTCATCGATCGCATTCGTAAAGAAGAAGGGAAATTAGATATACTTATCAATAATGTATGGGGCGGGAACGAGTTATCGATTGAAGAACGGCCGTTTTGGGAACTGCCTATCGAACATTGGGATACGATGTTTACTGCCGGCGTTCGTGCCCAGATCGCCACCAATCATTTTGCCATTCCATTATTGCGTGAAACTAAACATGGCCTTATCCTACACACGACTTTTTGGGATGAATATAAGTATACTGGCAACTTTTATTATGATTTAGCAAAACATGCATTGACGAGAATGGCGTATGGATTGTCGATTGAGTTAAAGCGGGAACATATTGCCGTAATCGCCCTTTCGCCGGGCTTTATGAGAACGGAGCTTGTTTTGAAAGCATTTCAGACGGATGAAGATCATTGGCATGAAGTCAAGGAGTTAACAAAAACAGAAACCCCTCATTATATCGGCCGGGCAGTTGTAGCATTGGCAAGTGATCCACAAGTAATGAATAGAAGCGGGCAAGTGCTAAGGGTTGGCGATTTAGCAAAGGAGTATCAGTTTACCGATATTGACGGCAAATATCACCCGGCTTTCACGATATCGGGACAGGAGGGGAACGAGAATAAGGGCCATTAATGCGATAGTACGTATAGCCGATTCCTTTTTAAGGGAATCGGCTTAAATGATGTTGAATATTTTATTACTTAATTCCAGTCTCGTTTTTTTAAACAATCAATAAATTTTTGAAAAGCATTCGTAAGGAACAGGTCACGGCGGTAGATGAAAAGAACGTTCGTTGTCCGATACGCTTCGGGAATGCGGTAAGATCGTATTCTTCCGCTCTGTTCCATGTCCAGCACTGTAGATTTGGGAAGAAGAGAGACCCCCAGACCGGCGGACACTCCTCTTAAAATGGCCTCTATCGTTCCGAACTCCATAATGTTATTTTCGCTAATGCCTTCTTCCCTGAGCAAGCGTTCCAATCTGGTCCGGTGAGAGCAGCCTGTACCGCAAAACAACAGTGGTTTTTTCAACAATTCTTTCAAATTACATTCACATGGCTCAGAAATGAGGACGAGTTCTTCCTCAAATGCGGGAAGCTGATGAATATCGGGATGATCGATTGGCCCGGTAATGAAGGCACCGTCCAGATCATATCGAAGCACTTTTTGAACGAGGTCGTTCGTAAACCCTGTAATAAGCGACAGCTTCACTTCCGGAAAACGCTGATGATAAGTAGCCAGCAGATTGGGAAGGTGAGTGGCGGCGGTCGTTTCTAATGCCCCAAGCCGAAGAGGCCCCTTTGGCTCATCCGCGAATTGAGCCGATTTCTTCGCCTCATCCAATAAATGAAGAATCCGTTCAGCATAATTCAATAAGTTTTCACCTGCGGCTGTTAACGTCATTCCTCGATTCGTTCGATAAAAAAGAGTGGTGTTTAATTCGGATTCAAGCTGCTGAATCCGGTTCGTGACATTCGATTGAACATAATTTAAAGCTTGCGCTGCCTTAGTAATGCTTCCTTCGCGTGCCACGGCTTGAAATATCCGTAAATCCCCGCTTTCCAAACTGAATCGCCCCCTCTGATATTATTTTAAATGATACCTAAATTCATTTTTGATCATTTTACATGATGTTAGAAGGCGAGTAAAATCAAATGCAATCATCTACTGAAAAGAGGGGATCACCTTGACGAAAGCACGATTTATCATTTTTATTTTAATAACGACTATAATTGGCGGTTTAAATTTCCCGATGGGCAAATTAGGATTGGAATTTTCCTCGCCGCTTTTATTGATGGCGGTCCGGTTTATTGGAGCCGGGCTAATTATGCTGCCGTTTATTTTAAAACGGCCCCATCCTAAAACATGGCACGGATGGCTGCAAATCGCCATCATCGGGTTATTTCAATCCGCTTTTGTAATGGGCGGCATTATATTAAGCATGAAGACGATCACATCCAGCAGTTCATCCATTCTATCCTCAACCAATCCGATTTGGTCGATTGTCATTGGATCTATATGTTTTGGATTACGCTATCACAAGTATCAATGGCTGGGCGTGTTCATTGGGTTTGTCGGCGTATTTATCACGTTAGGGTTTCACTTTCAGCTTCAAATCGGAACGGTGTACGGATTATTGGCCGGAGTAGCATGGGGACTTGCCACATTGTTGTCGGGTCGCTGGGGAAAAGCGCTTGATGTGTGGGTGATGACAGCCTATCAAATGTTTTTCGGCGGACTCGTTCTTTTGCTGGCAAGCCTTTTGATGGAACATCCGTATTTTTCATTTGAGCATGTTTCAGTTGCAAAAGCAGTTTTTGTTTTGCTCTGGCTCATTTTTGTAAGTTCTATCGCAATGTTCGCAATATGGTTTTATGTGCTGCAGCACTACGATCCTCAAAAGGCGAGTTCCTATTTGTTTTTAATTCCTTTTTTCGGAGTTGTTTCGAGCTACCTTATCCTGGGAGAATCCATACAATGGTATGTTCTTGTAGGAGGGGGAATGATTGCTTTGGGAATTTATCTTGTTAACCGCTCGAAACCGGCAAAATCGCCGGACCGAAAGCCTGGGCTGAAAACAAAATGCCAACGGGTCGCCCCCATGGTTAAATGCGAAGAAAGATAAAACAAAACGCACCTGAACGAAGAGAAGCTTCTTTCAGGTACGTCATCAATTTATTAATTCACTCGAACATTACACGTTGCCTTTTTGCTGCTGTCTATGGTTTTCACCGGTCGCTTTTTTTGTTGGGTAACAGAATCGAAAGAAGGATGGCCTGAACAATGGCAATTGGAATTGTTTTCATTTTTCATTTATGATGGATTTAATAGAGAATAGTTTATGTTTGGGTTAATAGGAGGAACGTATGTTACAAAAATTTGGTTTTTCACAGTATGAAAGCAAAGTTTATGAAGTGTTAGTGGCCAGTGAAGAACCAATGGATGCCACAACGATAGTTAAATATTCGGGCGTTCCGAAAGCGAAAATATACGAAGTGATCTCACGCATGGTTGAAAAAGGCATGGTCATGGAAGCCATCTCGGAAAAGAAAAAGCTATATACAGCTTTGCCTTTGCCTCTTGCGATCGAAAAGCTGTCGGCCGAGTTTCAGGAAAGCATCAAGGAATTAAAGGAAAGCACACATAAAAAGACATTTGCTGATGATCGCGTCTGGAGTTTAAAAGTGGATTCGTCCATTCGGGCCCAAAGCATCCAACTGATTCAAGAAGCGAAAGAATCGATTCGGCTTTCTGCCTGGAAGGATGACTTTATCGAATACTTGCCGTTATTAGAAAAGAAAGAAAAGGACGGTGTAGCGGTAGAAGGCCTTGTCATCGGAGAATTACAAACGGGATTGTCCCATATCCATACGTTGATCCCCGCACAGGAGCATGAAGCGCTGGAAAAGTCCCGGTTGATTATTATTGATGACGAGATCGTCCTATTTGCTGGAGTAGAAAATGAATCATGGCAAGCGATTAAGACGATGTCCCGGCCATTTGTGAAAGTGTTTACGGAATTTTTCTATCATGATGCCGCGTTGGCTAAAATTAATGAAAAGCATTACGATCTATTAATGGGCGATGAAGAGATCAGAACGATCCTTATGAGACTTCGATATTAAAAAGAGGAATCTGCCTTATGAGGCGGATTCCTTTTTAGCTGTTATCGTTTCCAACGCCATGATGATCATGTCATTAAATGTTGTTTGCCGTTCTTCGGCGGTCGTTTCTTCACCAGTGAAGATGTGGTCGCTGACAGTTAATATGGAGAGCGCATTAACGCCATATTTCGCCGCTAGCGTATAGAGGGCGGCTGTCTCCATCTCAACGGCAAGAACACCGTAATCGGCCAATTTTTTCACCGGTTCCATGCTTTCGCGATAAAAAACATCGGACGTTAAAACATTGCCGGCGCGAACGTTCAAGCCTTTTTCAATGCCTGTTTCATATGCTTTCTTAAAGAGATCGAAATTGGCACAAGGGGCAAAATCAAACCCCGGAAACGTTTGCCGATTCATGTTCGAGTCAGTACAAGCCGTCATGGCGATTATACAATCACGAACCTTTACCTCGTTTTGGATCGCACCGCATGTGCCGACACGAATTAAGTTTTTCACACCATATTCACGGATCAATTCATTCACATAAATTGAAATTGAAGGGACTCCCATTCCGGTTCCTTGCACAGAAACACGCTGTCCATGAAAGGTACCTGTAAATCCTAACATTCCACGAACGTTGTTATAACATGTGACATTTTCCAAATATGTTTCGGCAATATGTTTGGCCCGAAGCGGATCTCCCGGCAAAAGAATATTTTCTGCAATTTCACCTTGTTTCGCTTGAATATGAACACTCATAGAATTCACCGTTACAAAAGAAGACTGTAGTCTAAAGTAACGATGTTCACCTCCCTTTAAAGTTTGATTAAATCGCTTGTTTTGTTTCCGTTTGCTCTGAAACAATAGATGGAGCGGCAGGCCGCGTAATGGAGTAAACAGCACATAAAAAGGAGACAAGAACAAAAATTCCGCCAACCCATGCATTATAAAGGACGGAATAACCTTCGATCACCATTCCTCCAATTGCCGACCCAAGCGCAATCCCGATATGCAAAGCGGATGTATTTAAGCTTTGTTGTATCTCATAAGATTCTGGTGCTGTTTCATTCAAGTAATTTTGCTGTGCCGGGGTAATGGCCCAGCTCAACATACTCCAAATAACCATCACGGCTAAAAATAAATAAAAGGAAAACGTCACAGAAGGCAGCAAGAATATGGCGACCGCAAATAAAACAATAATCGCTAAAATGCTTTTGACCGAACCCCATTTATCGGCTATCCATCCTCCAACACCTCCACCCATTACAGCAAATATGCCAAAGACAAAATAAACGATGCTAACCCAGGAAGCGTTTAAATGCAATGCTGTTTTTAAAAAGGGGGTAAAGTATGCATACAGGGTCAAATGTCCGGTTAACATAAACATCGTTGTTAATTGGGCGCTGACAATTTTAGGATTTTTTAATGTCAATAATTGTTTGCCTGGCGGAATCGCAGGCCTGGCCTCTATTTTCGGCATCAAAGCGTAAATTCCAGCCATAGCGACAACGGTTAAAAGAGAAATCAAAATAAACGGCGCGCGCCAGCCGAAATGGTTGCTGATGACGAGCCCAAGCGGAACTCCTAATACTAATGATCCACTGACCCCCATGAAAATCGTGCCGATGGCTCTTGCCCGGTATTCTTCTTTAACGATAGAGGAAGCGATCGTAATCGATAAAACAATAATAAGCGAACCGCTGGATGCTGATAAAATTCTCGATAGCATTAATATGGAATAATCGGGACTGAAAGATGCGATAAGATTCCCAATGAAAAAAACAAATAAAGTCCAAAGATATAACGTTTTTCGCTCGATTTTGGATGTCACCGTTAAAAGGATTGGTGCAGAAATAGCAAAAACAATGGAAAACATCGTGATTAGCCATCCCGCGGCGCCAATCGAAACGCGCAAGTCGTCCGCCACTACATCCAATATGCCTCCAACAATGAGTTCAACAGTACCCACCACAAAGGAAGCTACAGCTAAAATATAAACTCTCCAATTCACTTTTTACACAACCTCCTTTTGTTTTTATATGGTTACTACTAAAAGGGTAACCTAATTGATTGTAAATAACAAGTTAATTTTTGTGGTGCTGACAAAAATAAATAAGCGTTTATGTTAAATAGAGTTGAAATTTTGTTCTGAGGATCCGGTTTCAAAGACAAAACCGCGACCTGTCAGGAGGTGAAAATTTGTCTGACAGAACGGTTCTCAAGGACAAAAAGCGGTCAAGAGATAAAAACATGTCCGATAGAACCGGTCTCAAGGACAAAACCGCGGCCAAGAGACTTATTTTCTCT